>NZ_JBDLBQ010000009.1:0-67588 GCF_046255015.1 Finegoldia dalianensis | reverse complement strand
TAGAAGAAGGCGTAGAAATGGTAATGCCAGGAGATAACGCAAAATTCATAATCGAATTAATCACTCCAATCGCAATCGAAGAAGGATTAAGATTTGCCATCAGAGAAGGCGGAAGAACAGTAGGAGCTGGCGTTGTTTCTAAAATTATTGAATAATTAATATACTAAGACTATTTAGCTCTCACTTAGGTGAGGGCTTTTTTTATTTTCAAATTATAGATTGTCAAGTTAAATAAAAAAGAATGAATAAAAAATAACGATAAAATTCAAAAAAAAAAAATACATAGTGTAAAAAATACCAAGTTATGATATAATCTAGTTGAGAAATTTGATTATATATGGTCAAATTAAGAAAATAAATTTTTTCTTTTGAAAGAACAATAAGTTATTAATGAACTAACTAAAGTAAGCATGTATAATAAAAATACATAATTACAGAGTAAATTATGAGGGATTTTGTTAATACTGGAGGTGGGAGATTTCATATATCGTTGCAAAAATAAAAAAATAAAAATGAAAATATGGGAATTTTATCTGAAACGATAACGTTTTATATAAGAGTTGATTTGTACAAATTCACTCAATATAAATTTAGGGCTCACTTGCTATTCCCTAAGTAGTAAATTGCTTGTTAGTTCTTATGTTGAATGTAATTTATTTTAACAAGAACTATTAATTCTAGCTGGTAGAGCATGTTTTCAACACCCATGTTATGCCATGTTAGACTTTGAAAAAAGGAGGAGATAAGAAAGAGAAACACAAACACTTTGGAAAAATTTGTTGTCAGTATTATTAGCTGTCGCTTTTATAGTTTTTTCTGGTATAAAGCTAATCTATGCTAACATACTATTTGAAAAAAAGGAGGAAATATGAAAAAGAAAAACAAGCACTTTGGAAGAATTTTGTTTTCAGTATTATTAGCTGTCGCTTTTATTGTTTTTGCTGGTATAAAGCCAATCTATGCTAACATACTAAGTCCAAAACAAGGAATCAATGAGTATCATTTCTATAATGACACAATAGATAATAAAGATTCAGCAAAAGAGATACAAAAACAAATAATTCTTGATGGAGAAAAAATTTCTGATCCTGGCCATGTATTTAAAGACAAAGATAAAGTCTTTTTAAAATGGCAAGATGAAGAAGGTAACGAAATTAAATTTGATACGCCAATAGAGATTAAAGGTAACGACAAAAAAATAATTAATGTTTACCCAGTTTTCAAAAGTCAAGTAGTAATAACCTACTATATAGTTGGCGATAAAAATGATAGAGTTTATATGACTGACACTGTTACTGATGCTAGTTCCTATAAACTACCAGCAGATCCTACAATTTATGAAGCTAATAAATACTTCGTAAATTGGTCAACATCAAAAGACGGAAAATATGGTGTTTATGATGAGGAGTCATTGCAAAAAGATATTGCAGCCGGAAAAACTGACATTAAACTTTATGCAATAACAGAGTTTAAACACAAGGCAACATTTATAACAGGAGACGACGCAAGCTACCAAGATCAAATACTTGCAGACGATGGTAGCCATCTTGAAAAAATGCCAGAAAATCCTACAAGACCAGGTTATGAATTTAGCCATTGGTCTTTGACAAAAGATGGAGATCCTGTTGATCTTAATACTTTAGTATTAAACGAAGACATTACTGTTTATGCTGTATGGAAACCAGTTGTAGTTGACTATAAATTTAAGGTTATGACCCAAAATATTGACGATGACGGCTACACCTTCCTTGGAATAATATCAGCAAGAGGACTTAATGGACAAAAAACAAGCCTACCATTTAGAGGAAGTGAAAATCCAGATCCTAAGGTAGCCCCAACTGGTCCAATAGTTGAAGATATTAGTAAGCTATCAAAAAAAGATGGCCGCTTTAGCGATGGCTACAATAGTAAAGACGAAAACGGACAAATGGATCACACCTATACTAATCCTCAAACCCTAGATTATTTAGGTTTCCATTTAAACGAAGAAAAAACAAAACAAGCTTTTGAAACAATAGAAGCTGATGGTAGTACAGTTGTACCTGTCTATATGGATAGAAATGTTCATACTATATGGGTCTATAAAAATGCAAATAAAATTAGTTATTATCAAGCTAATTGGGTCAATGCTACAGATGAAAATGGAAATATCCACGTAGATTTGCGCTATGGTCAAAGTTCTGAAACATGGTTTGATAAGCTAAATAAAGATTATATTTATTACATGGATAAAAGCATAGGGTCTTTCTATACAAGAGCTCCAGCAATGGGTGATAAAGACATCTACATGTATAGAGTTTTAGCTAAGGGTACAAAATACCAACTCCGCTTTGTTGAATGGGATCCAAGTAAATTTAATGCACAGATAAACTCATCAAATCTTGCAACAATGCAATCTACCCTTGGTACCATGAAAGAAATTGGTAAAAGAGTAAGCTTCCAAAACTCAGAGTGGTACATGAATTGGAATGGACGTAAATATAGAGTCTTTGAACCATACAATGATAATTATTCACAAACCACATACTCTTGGGTAGATAAAACTGACCATGTTGATGATATAAAAGGATTTGAGCCTAAGAAAGGTGATATGTCAGCTGATGGTTTACAATCAGTAAATGTAAATAATCCAGCCTTTAGAGATTATATGTTCGCCGCAGGTAAGAATGTGGGTGGATATCAAAACTATACAGGAACACCTTATATGGAAGATGGCAACTATGTTGGCTTCTTATTCTATATTAGAAAATCATACAATATCAATTACTATTCAGGAAGTAAAAAAATAACTAGCAAATCATACAAATATGAGGCTCCAGTAACTGATTTTGGTCTTGATTATAAAGTTGGGGAAACAACAAATCCAAATAATCCTAAACAAATTTTTAAGGGTTGGTACAAAGACTCAACCTTTAGTGTTCCTTACACAGCAGAAGAGATTAAAACAATGCCAGCCCATGATACAAATGTTTATGCTAAGTGGGAATCAGTAGAATACAAAGTAACCTTCCACACAAACCAAAATGACTATGCTGATGAAAAATTTATAGAAGAAGTTACAAACATTCCTGATAGCAAAACATTATATGACGGACAATATAAAGATGCCAAAGCTAGCAAAGAGAATTTCCCTCAACCAGTTCAACCTGAAAAAGCAACAGAATTTTTGGGATGGTATGAAAAAAACCAATATGGAAGATATGTAAAAGCAAATCTTCGCAAACAAATTAAAAATAATGATACTCACTTATATGCTAAGTGGAAATATGATTATTTAAAATTAACATACGATTTGAACTTGCCAGGTACTGACAAAGTTGAAGGAACTGCTCCAACAGATTCAAACTCTTATATCACTGATGCCAAAGCACAAGCTCAGGATATAGGTGCTGTTAAAGTGAACGGTGGCAAAAAAGTTTTCGTAGGTTGGAGTGAAAGCAAAGACGGTTCTACTGGTCTAATTAAACCAAGCGAAACTGTCCTAATGGATAAAAATAAAACTCTTTACGCTCAATGGAAAGAATTTCCAGATCTAAAAACTACAAAAGTTACCTATGATGCAAACGGCGGAGTTGGTGAACAATATGTAGTTGAAGAGATTGTTACAAATGATTCTCATACAGTCTTAGGAAACGGCGAAGGCGAAAAAATTAATTTCACCCGTGAAGGTTATGTATTTAAGGGATGGAATAGAGATAAAAACGCAACAAAACCAGAATTCCAAAAAGACGATGAAGTTACTGTAAATAGTTTAAATGAAAGCGAAAATAATTATATCTATGCTATTTGGGCTCCTATTATCAATTACACAACTGATGGTAATGGACAAGTTAAGGAAGGCGAAAACTTTGTAGATAATACAAAAGAAGAAGTTGAACTTAAAACAAATCCAAATGGCACAGAAACAAAAGCAAAAGATGGATATAAATTTAGCCACTGGACAGCAGATAAAAATATTAAATTATCAGATGGAACAGAAATAAAAGCTGGAGAAAAAATTACTGAAGAACAATTAAAACAAGCAGTAATCACAGAACCACTTACATTTAAAGCTAATTTTGTAAAAGATGAATTTAAAGTAACTCACGAATTTAAAGTTGCTGAAGATTCTCCAGTAAAAGAAATGCCAGCTGATGTTAAAAAAGCTGTCGATGCTCAACTTCCAGCTGATAAAACAGCTAAAGATGGAGAAACTGTAACACCAACTGAGCCAGAAAAAACAAAAGTAGCAGATAAAGAAAATGATGGAACATGGACATTCGAAGGCTACAAAGATCAAAATCCAGATACAGAAGCAGTAGATGCAAAAGTAAATGGAAAAGACGTAAAATTCGAAGGCGAATGGAAATTCACACCTAATGAACACAAAGTAACATACGAATACGTAAGTGGAACAGAAGGTAAGGAATTACCAGAAGCATTAAAAGCAAAAGCTCCAAAAGAAGCAACTGGAAAAGTAAAAGGTGATACAGTAACATCCCCAGTTCCAACTGGAAAAGACGCTGAATACAGAGATGAAACAAACAAGGGAACTTGGACATTCAAATCTTTTGACAAAGATTCAGTAACAATCTCTAACAAAGACGAAAAAGTCACAGGAACATGGGAATTCACACCAGATCCAGAGCCTAATAAGTATAATGTGAAACATGAATTTGTATCATCAACAGAAGGTAAAGAACTTCCACAAGCCGTAAAAGATTTAACACCAAAAGATAAACCAGATAACGAAGATGGAAGCACTGTAACTCCTACTGCACCAACACAAACAGAAGTAAAAGATACAGACAATGATGGAACATGGACATTCAAAGGCTACAAAGATCAAAATCCAGATACAGAAGCAGTAGATGCAAAAGTAAATGGAAAAGACGTAAAATTCGAAGGCGAATGGAAATTCACACCAAACAAACACAAAGTAACTTACGAATACGTAAGTGGAACAGAAGGTAAAAAATTACCAGAAGCATTAAAAGCAAAAGCTCCAAAAGACGTAACAGGTAAAGTAAAAGGCGATAAAGTAAAATCCCCAGTTCCAACTGGAAAAGACGCTGAATACAGAGATGAAACAAACAAGGGAACTTGGAAATTCAAATCTTATGACAAGAGCGATGTAACAATTACTGATAAAGACGAAAAAGTAACAGGAACATGGGTATTTACACCAGATACAGAACCAGAAAAATACAACGTAAAACACAAATTTGTAAGTAAAGATCCAAATAAAGAACTTCCACAAGCCGTAAAAGATTTAACACCAAAAGATAAACCAGATAACGAAGATGGAAGCACTGTAACTCCTACTGCACCAACACAAACAGAAGTAAAAGATACAGACAATGATGGAACATGGACATTCGAAGGCTACAAAGATCAAGATACAACTACTGATGAAGTAGATGCAAAAGTAAACGGAGCTGATGTAACATTCGAAGGAAAATGGAAATTCACACCTAATGAACACAAAGTAACATACGAATACGTAAGTGGAACAAAAGGCGTAGAATTACCAGAAGCATTAAAAGCAAAAGCTCCAGAAGCAGTAACAGACAAAGTAAAAGGTGATACAGTAACATCCCCAGTTCCAACAGGAAAAGACGCTGAATACAGAGATGACACAAACAAGGGAACTTGGAAATTCAAATCATACGACAAAGATTCAGTAGAAATAACTAACCAAGACGAAAAAGTCACAGGAACATGGGAATTCACACCAGATCCAGAACCAGAAAAATACAACGTAACACACAAATTTGTAAGTAAAGATCCAAACAAAGAACTTCCAAAAGAAGTACTTGTTCTTCAACCAGCAAATCAAACTGGAAAAGTTAAAGGTGACGTAGTAAAACCAACAGAACCACAAACAAAAACAGTGAATGTTGCAGATGGAACTTGGAAATTTGTAAGTTATGACAAAGATCAAGAAACTGTCGATAACAAGGATGTAGAATTCACAGGAACATGGGAATTTACTCCAAAAACTACTCCTACTGATTACAATGTAAATCATAAATTTGTATCTGCAACAGAAGGCAAAGAACTTCCAAAAGCTGTTACAGACTTAACACCAGGCCAACAAACTGGTAAGAAAGATGGAGAAACAGTAACTCCTACTGCTCCAAAACAAACAGAAGTAAAAGATACAGAAAATGATGGAACATGGACATTCGAAGGATTCAAAGACCAAAATCCAGATACAAAAGATGTTGATGCAAAAGTAAATGGAGCTGATGTAACATTCGAAGGAAGCTGGAAATTCACACCAAACAAACACAAAGTAACATACGAATACGTAAGTGGAACAAAAGACGTAGAATTACCAGAAGCATTAAAAGCAAAAGCTCCAGAAGCAGTAACAGGCAAAGAAAAAGGCGATAAAGTAACATCCCCAGTTCCAACAGGTAATGACGCTACATTTAGAGATGACGTAAACAAGGGAACTTGGAAATTCAAATCATACGATAAGAATGAAGTAGAAATCACTAATAAAGACGAAAATGTAAAAGGAACATGGGAATTCACTCCAGACCCAGTTCCAGAGCCAGAAAAATACAACGTAACACACAAATTTGTAAGTAAAGATCCAAAGAAAGAACTTCCAAAAGAAGTACTAGATCTTCTACCAGAAAAACAAACTGGCAAAGAAAAAGGCGATGTAGTTAACCCAACAGACCCACAAACAAAAACAGTTAATGTTGAAGATGGTACTTGGACTTTTGTAGAATATGACAAAAACGAAGCAACTATCGATAACAAGGATGTTGAGTTTACAGGTACTTGGGAATTTACTCCAAAAACTACTCCTACTGATTACAATGTAAATCATAAATTTGTATCTGCAACAGAAGGCAAAGAACTTCCAAAAGCAGTTACAGATTTAATACCAGACCAACAAACTGGTAAAAAAGATGGAGACACTGTAAAACCAACAGCTCCAACACAAACAAAAGTTGAAGATACAGAAAACGATGGAACATGGACATTCGAAGGTTATGATAAAGATAGCAAAACTATTGATAAAAAAGATGTAACATTCGAAGGAAAATGGAAATTCACACCAAACAAACATGAAGTAACTTATGAATATGTAAGTGGAACAAAAGGCGTAGAATTACCAGAAGCATTAAAATCAAAAGCTCCAGAAAAAGTAAAAGGCAAAGTAAAAGGCGATAAAGTAACATCCCCAGTTCCAACAGGTAATGACGCTACATTTAGAGATGACGTAAACAAGGGAACTTGGAAATTCAAATCATACGATAAGAATGAAGTAGAAATCACTAATAAAGACGAAAATGTAAAAGGAACATGGGAATTCACTCCAGATGCTGATGTAGTTACAGAATACGTTGATGAAGATGGAAAAACTATTGCTCCACAAGAAAATGGAACAAAAGACAAAAAAGACATCGATGGATATGAATTTGTAAAAACTGAAAAAGATGATAAGGGTAATACAAAACATATCTACAAGAAAGTCACACCACCTACAGATGTAGTAACAGAATACGTTGACGAAAAAGGTAATACTATTGCTACTAAGGAAAATGGAACAAAAGACAAAAAAGATATTGATGGATATGAATTTGTAAAAACTGAAAAAGATGAAAAAGGTAATACAAAACATATCTACAAGAAAGTAAAACCAACTCCAGAAGTAGTAACAGAATACGTTGATGAAGATGGTAATACTATTTCTGATAAGGAAAATGGAACAAAAGACAAAAAAGATATTCCTGGATATGAATTTGTAAAAACTGAAAAAGATGAAAAAGGTAATACAAAACATATCTACAAGAAGAAAACTACTCCTACTACAGAGGTAGTTACTAAATATGTAGATGAAAAAGGAAATCCTATTAATCTTGAAGAAAAAGGCAAGCAAGATAAAAAAGATATTCCTGCTTACGAGTATGTAAAGACTTACACAGACAAGGATGGAAATACTATTCATGTTTATAGACTTAAACAAAATCCAACCCCATCAGTAGAGACTAGATATGTTGATGAAAATGGAAATCAACTACTTCCTCCAAAGGAAGGAACAAATGATCCAGAAAACATAGATGGTTACACTTTAATAAATACTGGAAAAGATGAAAATGGTAACACAATTTACATTTATAGTAAAAATCCTACTGAAGGCGTTGAAACTAGATTTGTAGACACTGATGGTAATCAAATACTTGCGGATAAGGCTGGAACACATGATCCATCACTTATAAATGGATATAAATTTGTAAGAACTGAAAAAGATGAACAAGGTAATACAACTCACATCTACAGGAAATTACCTACTCCTTCTAAAGAAGTAGTTACTAAATTCCTCGATGAAAACGGAAATAAACTTGCTTCTCCTCTAAAAGGTAGAAATCCAAGCAAAGAAATTCCAGGATATGAAATACTAAGAACAGAAACAGATTCTGATGGCAACATTATCTATGTTTACAGAAGGAAAGCACCTGAGTCTCAAAAGGTTACTAAGTTTGTTGATGAAAATGGAAATGAAATTTCTAAATCTACAAAAGGTGACAATCCTAAGAAGGATATAGATGGCTATGAGTTTGTAAAAACTACAACTGATAAAGACGGCAATACTGTTCATATCTACAAGAAGAAAACTACTACTCCTACTACAGATGTAGTAACAGAATACGTGGATGAAAAAGGTAAGACTATTGCTCCAATGGAAAATGGAACAAAAGACAAAAAAGATATCGAAGGATACGAATTTGTAAAAACCACAACTGATGATAAGGGCAATATAAAACACATCTACAAGAAGAAAACTACTACTCCTACTACAAATGTAGTAACAGAATACGTGGATGAAAAAGGTAAGACTATTGCTCCACAAGAAAATGGAACAAAAGACAAAAAAGATATTCCTGGATATGAATTTGTAAAAACCGAAAAAGATGAAAAAGGTAATACAAAACACATCTACAAGAAGAAAACTACTACTCCTACTGTTGACAAAATCACTAAGTTTGTAGATGAAAATGGAAATAAAATTTCTGAGTCTACTAAGGGTGACAATCCTAAGAAGGATATAGATGGCTATGAGTTTGTAAAAACTACAACTGATAAAGACGGCAATACCGTTCACATCTACAAGAAGAAAACTACTACTCCTACTGTTGACAAAATCACTAAGTTTGTTGATGAAAATGGAAAAGAAATTTCTAAATCTACAAAAGGTGACAATCCTAAGAAGGATATAGATGGTTATGAGTTTGTAAAAACTGAAAAAGATAAAGACGGCAATACTGTTCATATCTACAAGAAGAAAGAAAATACTTCAAAAGTAGTTACTAAATTTGTGGATGAAAAAGGCAATCCAATCGCAGAAAGTGAAGATGGTAAAAAAGCTAAGAAAGATATAGAAGGCTATGAGTTTGTAAAAACTACAACTGATAAAGACGGCAATACCGTTCACATCTACAAGAAGAAAACTAATACTCGCGTTATAATTCAAGGCAATAGGACAATAAATTCAAGCTCTCCAAATAAAAAAGGCACTCTAGTAAATACTGGAGACGGAGTTAATGCATCAACATATGCAATAATGATGTTAGCTATTGGAGCAGTTTTGACAGCTATTGGTATTAGAAAAAAGAAGAAAGAGGCTTAGAGTATTGAAGAAATCAGGCTTTCTGATTAGTTTAGGAGGAGTGCTAATGATTATTTCATTAGCACTTCTTTTTATAAACTTTAACAGATTAGAATCCAAAAAAAACAGTGCTATAAATTTGGAAAATGAATTTCAAAATAATAAAGCAAAAAATGAAAAAAACAAATTAAGTAAAGAAATAAAAAAAGAAAAAACAAAAAATGAAACAGGCGATAAAATTACTGACGATAAGGCTATAGGAGTGCTAAGAGTAGATGATATAAAACTAGTTTTGCCGATTTATATGAATACTTCAAGAAAAGCATTATCAAATGGATGTGGAATTGTGACAGATACAGACATGCCATCAAATAAAAATAATACAATGACTGTTTTAGCAGCTCATAGAGGTGGTAGAAACGAAGATTTTACATTTAAAAAAATAAATGAACTAAAGGATGGCTCTGTAATTAAAATTACAACAAAGACTCAAATTTTGTATTACGAAGTATATGGATACGAAATAATAGAACCAGATGATTGGAGTAGATTTATTAAAGAACCTGATAAATCAAAGTTGTATTTAATGTCTTGTCATCCATATCCATACGATTCTCAGCGACTGTTAATTAAATCTAAGTTAATAAAAAGCGTTTCAAATGATTAAATTTATTTCCTAACTACTATTTATTCATTTAAGCGATAAATAATTGCGAAAAGTCTTCTGCACTAAACAGTGTGGAAGATTTTTTTGCATTAAATTAGAAAATAATTTCTTAAAAATGTATATGAAATACACTAAAAAAAACAAATTAAAATTTTAGAAAAATAGATTAAAAAATAAAAAATAGGGTATGTAATAAATAAGAATATTATGAAAGGAGACATGAAAATGAAAAAAATTTTATTTATCGTTATGATTGCATGTTTGACAGTGGTTGGTACAATAAATGCAAACGTTTCATCTGCTGTTAGTTCGGCAAGTTATTATGGATTAGAAAATGTTGAAAAAAATGAATATGGTGAGAATTTTACTTTTGTGAGGGGAAAATCACCTGTACATTTGAAGTATGAAGATGTGTATAATGACGGTTACAGTGGGAAACTTTACAGACAGAGATTAATTACTATTGATGTAACCAATAATACTGAGACTTGG
Source organism: Finegoldia dalianensis (assembly GCF_046255015.1). NCBI lineage: Bacteria > Bacillati > Bacillota > Tissierellia > Tissierellales > Peptoniphilaceae > Finegoldia > Finegoldia dalianensis. The sequence goes on along the minus strand of NZ_JBDLBQ010000009.1, from coordinate 56,819 downwards.
TATTATTCGGGAGAAATTAGCAAATAATATTTTTGAAATTCAATGAAAGGAGACAATATGTTCGAACTGAAAAAACTTTACAAGTCGTTGATAATACCTATTATAGTTATTATATTGTGTGTGTACTCTTTTATAACATTGAAAAACCTACATCTTGATTATTATAATCAAGATTATGCTTATTTTATGCAAATTAGAGATCGTTTTGAAGACACAATGATGGAGTCTTTTGCATTATCAAAATCATCGGATAATAAAGAAGAACAGCAGAAATATTTAGATTTTAGCAAGATGAATTTTAATTCTTTGCAATACATAAAACCATTAGAATACGATGTGAGTATGTTGATGGAAGAGACAAAAGCTGCAAAGTATTCTTCAAAAACAGAGCATAATTTCTACAATGAATTATTGAGCCAATATGATGAGATAGAATCGTTCAAAAGGCAAAACAACTTAAACAAGTTGCCTAGTTATGGAATGTATAACGAATTAGATTCTTATTTTAATTTGGTTCGTGATGAAATTAACAGATATGGGTTCTACACAACCTCCAACAATTTTAGTTTTTTTAAATCATTTGGTTTCCTAATGGAAAATGTCATGAATGATATTTTCTTGTGTGTGATTTTTCTGGTAGCTGTATTTACTAATGAGATGAATTTCAAAAATCTTAAATTAGATACTATTTCAGTAAGCTCCAAAAAATTAGTGTATGCAAGGCTTGTAAAGTATGTAGTATTTTTTGCTATTGTAATATTTTCGATGATTTTGGGCAATATTATTTATTCTGTAGTCAATGGATTTCCAATGGGAAGTTCGCATGATATGATATTGAAAACTGTAACAAACTTAAAGACCGATTCGCTTATAACCATGAATGTAAACTCAGTGGTACTTGCTTTAAAATACATAGGTACGGGGTTTTTAATTTACAGCATTACGATGATTTTGTATGAGATTTTCAGAAGGTACATGAAACAAAGTCTATCAATTATTGTTGTTTTATCAATTTATTGGATAATTTCATTGCTATGTAGAAGATATAATCTATCGTTTAGTCTAAATAGTTTTCATAATTTCGGCAATCTTTCAATATTAGTGCCAATTTTATTTCTATTAATGACTTTTTGTTTAATCATTGTAAACAATAACAGATACAAGTTTATTTATCACAATTTTTCAAAAACATACTCGAAAATCGATATCAAAAATATTTTGCAATTAGATTTTGCCAAAATTATGAGAAGCAAATTATATAAGTATTTTTGTGTACTAACTGTAGTGGTAGCTGTGTTTTTCTGTTTTAATACTATAAAATACAAAAACATAAAATCAAGGGATGATTTACAAACTATTGACAGTGAGATTGAAAGTGCAAAGATTAATGTTCACAACAATCCAAAAGACAAAGGATTCAAGCAAACACTAATTAATTTGGAAAATTTCAAAAAATCTTATGTTAACAGAGCTAATAATCCCACAGAATATTACAGTAATATGTTCCATTATTTGAATTCTAAATGGGGATTTGATGTAGAATGGATAGATCCAAGTACTTCTCGATCTAATGAGAATAGGGTGAATTATTTTATGGATAACAATTTAAAGCCCGATTCAAGTTATGATATTGTTAGTAATGAGATTGAACAAAGTTTATTATCAAATAAAAAGCTAAGATTGTATAAAACAAAACAACATTCTCCTACTGAACAAAAAGGACTTATAGGTAATGTAATATCTATGTATGAAAATGGGATTATTCCAGCCATTACGTTGATTATTTGCTTGATATTTACCCTTGAGTTTAAAAAGGAAAGGTCAAATGGAACTTTGAAGTTGGCTTTTGTTAATGAATGGAAAAAAGATGTCTGGAAATCAAAGCAGATCAATTCGTTTGTATTATCTGCCGGAATGTATGTTGTGATTTTGGCAATTAGTATGATAATTGGATTGTTTAACGGAGGACTTGGTGAGAAGTTGTATCCAGTATTCTGCTACGATTACAGTTATAACGGTGTAGTGGAGGGTGTGTTCAGGGCATCCAGTGGTTTCATTTTGCCAATGATTTTAATAAATATTTTAATAATTTTACTTGTGGTTAGTTTTTCAAATATGATGACCACATTCATCAAGAATGAAACTGTGAATATAATTGCTACAACTTTCTTGATTGTTTTGGGAATAATTATAAGCTATTTTGGAACTTTGGGTAAGTTTTTCTTATTGAATCCTTTTAGTTCGTTGGATAGTTTGATGATTTTGAAAGGCGGATACAATTATTTGAATAAGTTTAGTTTTTCTAATCCGATATATAATGTGATAATGATTGTATTTTATATTATAGTGTTTAATTTGATATCAATGAAAAGAATGAAGGGGGATATTAATGCTTGAGATTAAAGGTCTGCACAAATCTTACGGTGAAAACGAAGTGTTAAAGGATTTGAATTTGAAATTAGATAAACCAGGGATTTACGCGTTAGTTGGACCAAATGGTATTGGTAAGACTACTCTTATGGATATAATTTCTGATTTGACGAAGTACGATTCAGGTGAGATTAAGGTTAATGATATAGATAATAAAAATCCGGAGATTTTCAAGTATTTATCCTATGCAAGAAGCTTGGATATGCTGTATGATAACTTGACAGGGTTGGATCATTTTATCTTTGCAAAGAATACACGCCGTGTTTCTGATGAAAAGTTTGAAGAGGTGTTGAATATATTTAAGGTTCATAATTTTATGAAGAGGAAAGTTAGCACTTATTCTCTTGGTCAAAAACAAAAAACTTTGTTGACGTATTTTTTCATGGGGGATTATGATATTTACATTATGGACGAACCTGTAACGGGATTGGATCCTACTAGCGTTATTTTGCTTAGAAATTATCTTCTGAAACTAAAAGATGATGGCAAGATAGTTGTGTTATCATCACACACTTTGTCAGAGGTTGACAAGTTAACAGAAGATGTAATGTTTTTGGTGGATAAAAAAATAGCTTTTGAGAATTTGTCTGAGATTTCAAAGGAACAATACAAAGTTGTAACGTCTGATAATGAAAACAAAAAAGTCGTCAACATTGTGGCTAAGAATGATTTGGACGATTCTTTGAAGAAATTTGTGGCTGATGGTTTAATCATCGATTCGATAGAAAAATCAGATTATACTACAGAGGACAGATACATTGAATTGTACACAAAATAATTTGATTTTTTGCTAAATAAATAGTATTGTGGTATAGGTAAGTGGTTTCATTTACCTATATTTTTATGAGAAAAAGGTGGTTTTTTGGTAAATTATTCGCAGTTGTATTTGACTATAATTAATTTGTTTTCTTTGATTTTTATTGGTTTTTTGCTCAGAAAGTTCAATTTAGTAGATGAAAATACGATGACGGGACTTAACAAGTTGATTTTTAATGTGCTTTTTCCGGTTAAGATTATGATGAGTTTTTATAATGTGAATTTCGGAAATGATTTGAGCTTGAAATATTTTGTGTACTTGAATGTTATGTTTTTGTTTCACATTTTTTTGACATTTTATTTTGCAAAAATTACTAACAGAAATAAATCAATCGCTGTTTTGGAAGCTAATGGAATGAGTAGGGGCAATTTTATAATAATGTCGTTTCCTATCTTGAGTGTTTTATTCGGAGATAAGGGAATAGTGATGGCTGGAGCTATCACAGGAATTAGTCAGTTTTTCTATAATTTCTATACTGTAAGCATGTACGAAGGATTGGTTGGAGAAAATAATTCTAAGAAAAAACTGTTCATAAATGTGGTGAAGACACCTTTGATGATTGGGCTTTTCGTAGGAATTTTTTTGTATGTAACTAAGGTTAATTTGTTTTTCTTGGAAACTCCTTTGAGAAGTTTGGGAGATATTGCAGGGACCTTAGCTTTGGTGACTATGGGATACGGTTTGAATTTTAGAATAGATTTCAAAGAAATTAAATCGATTATGAAGGTTTCCATTGTAAAACTTTTGGTACTTCCTTTGACAGGATTATTTATTGGAAAAATTTTCGGATTGTCTGAAATTCAAAAGGTTGTTGCGTTGATTTTATTTGGTGCTCCTACGGCTGTTAATACTTATGTTTTCGCTAAAAGATATAAACAAGATGATTCATTGGCTGGTTACTATGTTGTGAGTACGACAATTTTGTATTTATTCACTTTATTACTTTTAATTAAGCTGATTTAGATTGCTTTTTGTTTTTTTAAATGAGATAATATAAGATGTAAAAACTAAATAAGGAGGAAAGTTATGGATAAAAAGATTGCAGGTTTAAAAATTCCATATTTTATAATCGCATGCGTAATAATCGTTATTTCATTCATATTTGATGTTCTACCAAATGGTATGGTTGGAGCATTTTTATTTTTGATTGTATTCGGCGAATTATTAAACCTTATCGGAAATCACACACCAATTATCAAGACATATTTGGGCGGTGGAGCTATTGTATCTATATTTGTTGGTGCGGCTATAACTTATTATAAATGGTTACCGGCTGATTCTATCAAAAGTATAAATACATTTATGACTAAAGGAGGATTCCTAGATTTCTACATCGCAGCTTTAATCACAGGTTCAATTCTTGGTATGAATAGAAAGTTGCTTATTAAAGCAGCTATTAGATATTTACCATGTATTTTGGGTTCTGTAATTATGGCATTACTTTTAGTAGGTGGTGTAGGTTTGTTGTTAGGAAAGAGTGTAGGTGAGTCTATCGCTTATATCGGGATCCCAATTATGGGCGGAGGAATGGGAGCAGGTGCTGTACCTATTTCAAAAGTTTTCGAATCAGCATTGAATATTCCGTCCGAAACTATTTTGAGTAAACTTGTTCCAGCAGTTGCTTTGGGTAATGCTACGGCAATTGTTGCTGGTGGTTTATTGAACAGACTAGGAAAATCAAAACCAAGCTTAACTGGTAATGGACAATTAGTTAGAAGTAATGATGATAGTTTGAAAGCTGAAAAGAAAGAAAATATAATCTTAGAAGATGTTAAAGATTATGGCGCTGGTATTGTAATTGCAACAGCATTTTTCACATTTGGTGCTATCTTAGCATTTTTGTTCGAAAAAATCGGCATTAAAATCCACTCTTATGCTTGGATGATAATTTCTGTAGTTATCGTTAAGGCGGCAGGAATTGTTCCTGAAAAAATTGAACACGTTGCTGAAGGTTGGTACAATTTCGTTGCCAAAAACTTCACTGCAGCACTTATGCTTGGTATTGGTATGGCTTACACTAATTTGGGACAAATTTTCGAAGCATTTACACCAAGCTATGTAATTCTTGTTCTTGCAGTTATCATAGGAGCTATCATTGGTGCTGGTATCGTAGGATATTTCGTAGGATTCTATCCAATAGAAACAGCTCTTACAGCAGGATTATGCATGGCTAACATGGGTGGTACTGGTGATGTTGCTGTTCTTACGGCTGCAGATAGAATGGAACTTATGCCTTTTGCTCAAATATCTTCTCGTTTGGGAGGAGCGTTAATAATTTTATTGGCATCTGTTTTGGTTCCAATATTTTTCTAAATCAATTGAGGTATTTTAAATAATACCTCTTTTTGTTTGGAATAGTTGGGCTTTAGTGTTAAAATTATATTGTAATAATGTAATTCAACAATTTTGTTGAAAGTTATATGAAAATTTATGAGGTGAAAAATGAATATCGAAGAAATCAAACAAAAAGCTCTTGAACTTCACGAAAAAAATCAAGGGAAATTAGAAGTAGTATCTAAAGTAAAAGTTAATGACGCTATGGATTTGGCGTTGGCTTACACTCCTGGTGTTGCTGAGCCTTGTAAGAAAATTCACGAAGACAATGAACTTGCATATAAATATACAAATAAAGGAAATATGGTAGCTGTTGTAACTGATGGTTCTGCAGTTTTAGGTTTGGGAAACATTGGTGGAATTGCTGGTATGCCTGTTATGGAAGGTAAATCAGTTTTATTTAAAGAATTTGGTAATGTTGATGCATTCCCAATTTGCTTGAACACACAAGACACTGAAGAAATTATTAGAACTGTGAAAGCAATTTCTCCTTCATTTGGTGGAATTAATCTTGAAGATATTGCAGCTCCAAGATGTTTTGAAATCGAAAAAAGATTAATCGAAGAATTAGATATTCCAGTATTCCACGACGACCAACACGGTACTGCTGTTATAGTATTATCTGCAGTTATCAATGCGTTGAGAATCGTTAAGAAAGATATTTCTGATGTCAAAATCGTAATCAGTGGTGCAGGGGCAGCTGGTATTGCAATTTCTAACTTGTTAACATTAGCAGGTGCTAAGAATAATTTAATCTTAAACAGCCGTGGAATTATCGATCCAGATGATGAAAAACTTGACGAAGCTAGAAGAGAAATCGCTAGAACAACTAATCCTAATAAAGTTAAAGGAGATTTGACAACTGCTATGGAAAATGCAGATATTTTTATCGGGGTTTCCGCTCCTGGAATTTTAACAAAAGAAATGGTATCTTCAATGAACCACGATTCTATTGTTTTAGCAATGGCGAACCCAGTTCCAGAAATCTATCCTGACGAAGCAAAAGAAGCAGGAGCAAGAGTAGTTGGAACAGGTAGAAGTGATTATCCTAACCAAGTTAACAATGTATTGGTATTCCCTGGAATATTCAGAGGAGCATTGGATGCAAAAGCAGACAAGATTACTGACGATATGAAATTATCAGCAGCTTATGCAATAGCTCACATGGTTGAACAACCAGTAGAAGAAAGAATTTTGCCAGAAGCATTTAACAAAGATGTTGCAAGAAATGTTGCAAACGCAGTTAAAAAATCTTGGGAAGAAAAGAAAGTTATTAAATAGGAGAAATTTATGATAGATATAGTTGATAGATTTATTGAATACGCGAAGATTTATACTACAAGTGATGAATCAAGCGAAACTTGTCCATCAACAGCTAGACAAAAAGATTTGGGTAATCTTTTGGTTAAGCAATTAAAAGAAATGGGAATTGACAATGCTCACATGGACGAAAATGGATATGTGTATGCATCGTTAGAATCAAACTTGGATAGAGAATCTAAATCTATCGGTTTCATTTCTCATATGGATACTGCTCCGGATATGTCAGGTGAAAATGTTAAACCACAAATTTTGGAATACAAAGGTGGAGACATCAAATTATCCGATTCTGTAACTACTACTGTGGAAGATTTTCCATTTTTAAAAGATTTGGAAGGACAAACTTTAATTCATACAGATGGAACTACACTTTTGGGTGCTGACGATAAATCTGGTATTGCAATTATAATGGATGCTGTGAATAAATTATGCGAAAACAAAGATATTAAACATCCAACGATTAAAATTGGATTTACTCCTGATGAAGAAATAGGCAGAGGAGCTGATTTGTTCGATGTAGAAAAATTCGGCGCTGATTTTGCATATACTTTGGATGGTGGCCCAATTGGAGAATTGGAATACGAAAACTTCAATGCAGCAGGTGCGACAATAACTATTCACGGCAAAAATGTTCATCCTGGTAGTGCAAAAAATACTATGATTAATTCACAATTAATCGGTATGGAATTATTTAATGAACTTCCAGTTGCTCAAAGACCAGAACACACTGAACATTACGAAGGTTTTTATTTGTTGACATCATTTGAAGGAACTGTTGAAAACACAGTTATGAAATTCATAATCAGAGATCACGACAAGAAAAAATTCGAAGAAAAGAAATCTTATTTGGAAAAATTAGTTGAATTTTTGAATGTGAAATACAACAACGCTATTGAACTTGACATGAAAGATAGCTATTACAACATGAAAGAAAAAATAGAACCTGTAATGGAAATTGTGGATTTGGCTTATAAATCAATGGAAGATGTAGGAGTTAAACCATTGGTTCAACCAATCAGAGGTGGTACTGATGGAGCACAATTATCATACAAAGGACTTCCATGTCCGAACATTTTCACTGGCGGATATGCATTCCACGGAAAGCACGAATTATTATCTATCGACCAAATGAAAAAAGCATCGGATTTGGTTTTGAAAATAATAGAAAATTATTCAAAATAAAATATCAAGTAGCTTCTAGTAAATCTGGAAGCTATTTTTTTATTGAAAAATGTTTTAAATGAAAATAAATTTTGCTATAATCTAATTAGGAGGGAAATATGAAAAACGATGTTTTAATTGACGATCAAAAGAAAAAATCTCTTACAGTGACCAATCTAATTTGGATGGGATTCACAGTTGTATGGGGTTTTGGAAATGTTGTTAATAACTACGCCAACCAAGGTTTGGCAGTTATTACAAGTTGGATATTCATAATGGCTTTGTATTTTATTCCTTATTCATTGATGGTTGGAGAACTTGGTTCAACTTTCAAAGAAGGACAATCAGGACTTAGCTATTGGATAAAACAAACAATGGGACCATTACTAGCTTATTTGTCCGGCTGGACTTATTGGGTAGTACATATCCCATATTTAGCACAAAAACCACAAAACTTAATGGTTGCAGGTTCATGGGCAATTTTTAGAAATCCTAAAATGGTAAAATCATTAAATCCAATTGTACTACAAGCATTAGTACTAATAATATTTTTATTATTTGTGCTTTTAGCTGCAAATGGTATTAAATCTATAAAAGTTTTAGGTTCAATTGCCGGTACTGCAAGTTTTGTGATGGGTATTTTATTTATTTTATTAATGTTGGCAGCTCCTGCATTAAGAGGAGTAGAAGTTGCATCTCCAAATATGACAAGCATAAAGACTTATCTGCCTAATTTTAATTTGCATTATTTGACGACAATTTCCATGTTAGTGTTTGCCGTAGGTGGTTGTGAAAAGATTTCACCTTATGTAAATGATACACAAGATGCAGGAAAAAACTTCCCAAAAGCTATGTTAATTATGGCTTTGATGGTAACTGTATCTGCGATTTTAGGTTCAGTTGCAATGGGGATGATGTTCGATACAACAAATGTTGCAAACGACTTAAAAATGAATGGTGCTTACTACGCATTTGAAAAATTGGGACAATATTATGGAATAGGTTCATCACTTGTTATTATTTACGCGTTGACAAATTTTGCTGGACAAGCTGCAGCTTTGGTTATGAGTATCGATGCACCGCTTAAACTTTTATTGAGTGAAGCAGATGCAAAATACGTTCCAAACTTCTTGAGAAAAATCAACGACAAGAAAGTTCCTGTTGGTGGATACAAATTAACTACCATTTTGGTTAGTATTTTGATAATTATTCCAGCTTTGGGAATTGGAAACTCTAATGAATTGTACAACTGGTTGTTGGATTTGAACTCTATAGTAATGCCAATGCGTTATATGTGGGTATTTGCAGCATATTTTGCTTTGAAACACTATCTAAATGAAAAACAAGGTGTAGAATATAGATTTACAAAATCAAAATCATTCGGTAAATTTATCGCTGGTTGGTGTTTTGTATTCACAGCATTTGCATGTATATTAGGTATGATTCCAAAAGAAGGAGAACCATTCACAAGTCAATGGAATTTCAAATTGATGCTTAACATTTTGACTCCAGTTGTCTTGTTGGGATTGGGACTAATATTGCCATCAATTGCTAGAAAAGAACAAGCTAAAAATATTTAAAAATATTTTTATAATCTAACTAGAAATAGCTTCATTTAAAATTTTAAATGAGGCTTTTTTTATTGTTGATTTATCTTAGATTTTCTCAATTGAAATTGACAAATTACATATGATATAATTAATTGTTAGAAGTAGATTAAATGTTTAAATTTAAATATTTTAGACTAATAAATATAAAAATAAAAATAGGAGAAAAAATTGAAAATTGTTACGGTAGTTGGTGCTAGGCCACAATTTATAAAAGCGGCCATGGTATCAAAAGAGTTAAGGAAAAATTATTATGAAGTAATGATACATACTGGTCAACATTTTGACTATAATATGTCCGAAGTTTTCTTTGAAGAAATGAATATTCCTTATCCAGATTATAATCTTGGAATTTCTGGGGGAACCCACGGCGAAATGACTGGTAAAATGTTAATTGAAATCGAAAAAATATTGATTAAAGAACAACCAGACATGGTTTTATTATATGGAGATACGAATTCCACATTGGCAGGAGCATTGTCAGCTGTCAAGCTTCATATTCCGATTTGCCATGTTGAGGCTGGTAATAGATTGGGTACACTTGATAATCCAGAAGAAGTGAACAGAATTATGACTGATCATTCTTCTAAAGTTTTATGCTGTTGTACTGAATCTGCGCTTGATTTTTTGAAAAAAGAAGGATTGGAAGATCGAGCTACTTTAGTTGGAGATCCAATGTACGATGCTTTCTTGGAATATTCTAATCAAGTTGGCGATGAAATTCCTGAAAAAATGATTGATTTGGATGGAGAAGAAGTAGATCTTCCAGAAAGTTTTTACTACTTAACTTGTCATAGAGCAGAAAATACTGCATCTATAAAGCCTTTGTCAGAAATACTTGCTGCTATGGAAGAATTGGACGAAAAATGTATATATCCGGTGCATCCTAGAAACCAAAAAATGGTACAAGAGCTTTCTAAAAAACACAACTATACAAATATAATTTTCTGCAAGCCAGTGGGATACATGATGAGTGTGTACTTGGTTAATCACGCAAAAAAAATTGTGACTGATTCCGGTGGATTACAAAGAGAAGCTTACTTTGCTAGAAAACAATGTGTGACTATTTTTGATCATATTGTGTGGCCAGAAACTATGACTGAAAAGAGAAATCAATTATCCAAACCGAATAAGGATGAGATTTTGAAATTATTAAATGAAAAGGTTGATTTCGAAAACTACGATTATCCTTTTGGCGATGGTCATTCTAGCAGAAAAATTATCGAATGTATCAAAAATTACTTTAATCAATCAGAGGAAAATTAATGAATATTTTATATATTAACCATTATGCTGGTTCTCCAGAAATGGGGATGGAGTTTAGAACATATTATTTGGCTAATGAATGGGTAAAAATGGGTCATAATGTGACAATAATCGCGGGAGATTATTCGCATTTGAGAAGAAAAAATCCTGAAGTTACAGAAGATTTTCAAACAAAAATTATCGACGGCATAAAATACATGTGGATAAAAACTGGAGAATACGATGGAAATGGCGTAAAAAGAGCTATGAGTATGTTCAGATTCGTGTCTACACTCAAAAAAAATGCTAAGGAAATTGTCGAAAATGAAAATCCTGATGTTGTAATAACTTCTTCAACTTATCCATTGGATACATTTGCTGGTCAAAAGATGAAAAAAATCAAGAAGGATATAAAATTGGTACACGAAATTCACGATATGTGGCCAATAACATTGATAGAAGTTGGTAATATGCCCAAATATCATCCATTTGTAGTGATGATGCAAATAGGAGAGAATTCTTTTTGCAAGAACTCGGATTATGTGTGCTCATTGCTTCCAGCAGCAAAGGACTATTTGATTAAGCATGGAATGAAGGCTGAAAAATTTTTCCACGTTTCTAATGGTATAGTGGAATCTGAATGGGAAAAATACGATAAAATTCCAGAAGATTATGTCAAAATTTTCGACAAAATCCACAGTGAAGGCAAGAAAGTTATATGCTTTTTTGGAAGTCACACCAAATCATATTGTTTAGATAATTTGGCAAAAGCTGCTATTGACAATGAGAACGTGGCAGCAGTGTTCATAGGTGGTGGAATTTACAAGAAAGAATTGATGGAAAAATACTCCAAATACGAAGATAGTATTTATTTCTTGGATTCCATACCTAAGACATCAATTCCAGATTTGTTCAATTACATTGATGCCACTTATGTTGCTGCGATGGATAATGATATGTTCAGATATGGAGTATGTATGAACAAATTATTTGACTCCATGATGGGTGCAAAGCCAATTATCTATGCAATTAATGCTCCTAATAATTATATTGTAGATTATAATTGTGGGATAAATGTTGAGTCTGAAAACTTGGAAGAATTGAAAAAAGGAATAGAAAAGTTTGTGGATTTAGATGAAGAAACATTAAATCAAATGGGCAAAAATGGTAGAAAAGCCATTGAAGAAAACTTCACTTATCACAAATTAGCAGAAAAATTTTTAAAAGGATTGGAATAACATGTGCTAGTCGGTTGTCAAAAGATAGCCGACTATTTTTGTGATATAATAAAGACTGATTAAAATTAAGGAGTGGTTATGTTTACATTAAGAGATTTCAAAAGTCCAGAAACATTGGATGAAGCTTATGAGTTATTGATGAAATCAAAAATGAATAAAATTTTGGGTGGATGTCATTTTCTTAAAGCAGGCTGTCGTTCTTACAATGTAGGGATTGATTTGTCAAAATTGGATTTAAATTACATAAATGTTGAAGACGATGAAATAAAAATCGGAGCAACTACTACATACAGAGATTTGGAATACAATGATTTCTTAAAAAAATTTTGCGATGGAATTATTCCTAAATCTTTGAAAAGAATTGTGTCAACTCAACTAAGAAACACTGCCCAAGTTGGAGCAAGCGTGTTTTCACGATATGCATTTTCTGATTTTTTGCCTATTTTATTATTACTTGATGCAAAGGTTAGATTGTACAATAATAGTGTAATGAGTGTTGAAGAATTTTTGAATTCTGATATAAAGAAGGACTTATTAGTTGAAGTTATGATTCCTAATAAAGATGTCCACTGCACTCAAATTGTTCAAAGAATTTGTTGCAAGGATTTTCCAATTGCTATTGTAGCAGTTTCTAAAATAGATGAGAAGTACAAGGTAGTATTTGGCGCGAGACCTCAAAAAGCAATGGTTATGAGAGATGTTTCTGATGAAATTAATGCTACAGGATTTGACAGGGAAAAAACATTGGAATTAATCGATGAATATATAGGGTCAAATAATAAAGCGAAGAAAAAATACAGGAAACTTTTATTTGTTGGATTATTGGAAAAAGCGTTAGGTGAATTGCAATGATTATAGAATTAAATGTTAATAATAAAAACCATTTAGCTAGTGTTGATTGCGATACTACTTTGTACAATGTGCTTCGCGATTTGGGTTATAAATCGGTGAAGTGTGGTTGTACAACATCAAATTGTGGTCTTTGTACTGTGTGGATGGATGATGTTCCAGTACTTTCTTGTTCTGTTTTGGCGTTAAGATGTGAAGGCAAAAAGATTACAACTTTGGAAGAAATATCTGAAAGCCAAAGAAAATTTGGAGAACTTTTGACTGAAGAAGGTGGGGAACAATGCGGTTTTTGTTCACCGGGGTTCATTATGAATGTTTTGAGTTTGAAGAAAACTATCAAAAATCCTACAGATGAAGAAATCGAAGATTATTTGATGGGTAATTTATGTAGATGTACAGGTTATGCTTCTCAAATGAGAGCTATTAAGAAATATTTGGAGATTGATGATGAAGATAAATAAAGATTTCAAAAAAATAGATTCAAGCTCATTAGTTACTGGAAAACCTGTCTATACAGAGGATTTGAAAGATCCTAATGCGCTGATAATTAAGCTTATGAGAAGTCCGTATGCAAGATGCGAAATATTAGAAATAGACAAATCAAGAGCAGAAGCGATGGATGGAATTGTGGCAGTGTACACTTATGAAGATGTTTTCGACAATAAATTCACTTTGGCAGGACAATCTTATCCAGAACCTAGCCCTTATGATATGTCGATTTTGTCAAAAAAAATTAGATATATGAGAGAGCCTGTGGCAATTGTAGTCGGAATTAACGAAAAAGTGTGTAATCAGGCTATCAAGAAAATTAAAATCAAATACGATGTTAAAGAACCATTACTTGATTACACAAAAGCTATCGACAACGAAATTGTTGTACATGAAGAAGATGTATTCTTTAATGGACCAACGAAAGTTTTTGGTTACGATACGAAAAGGAATTTGGTTGGTGAAAAGAAAGAATCTTGGGGAGAAGATGTCGACAAGGTAATGAGTGAATGTGATGTCGTATTGGAGGATACTTTTACAACAAAGGCACAAGCGCATTGCATGATGGAAACATACAGATCTTATTGTTACATGGATCAATTCGATAGATTGTGTTGCATTACATCTACACAAGTTCCATTTCACATCAAAAGACAATTATCCGTTGCTTTGGGAATAAGTGATTCAAGAATAAGAATTATAAAACCAAGAGTAGGCGGGGGATTCGGTGGAAAACAAACAAGTGTCACAGAAATTTATCCAGGATTTGTAACTTTAAAAACAGGAAAACCATCGATTCTTGTATTTGACAGAGAAGAAACTTTTGAAGCTTCAAACTCACGTCATCAAATGAAAGTGAAAGTTAAAATAGGTGCCAAAAAAGATGGGACGATTGAAGCGTGTGACATTTATGCGTTATCCGATCAAGGAGCTTACGGATATCACGCGTTTACCACTTTGAATTTAGTTGGTAACAAAACACTTCCACTATACAGTAGAATGAGAGCTGCGAGATTTTTCGGACAAGTTGTATACACGAATAAACTTCCTGGTGGAGCTTTTCGTGGTTACGGTGCAGTTCAAGGAACATTTGCATTGGAATCCATGGTAAACAAATTAGCCAAAGAATTAAATATGGATCCAGTTGAACTAAGACTTAAAAACACTGTTCGTGAAGGAGAAAAAACTCTGGCTTACGGAATAGATGTCAAAAGTTGCAAATTAAATGAATGCATTGAAAAGGCAAGAGAAATGATTGAATGGGATAAATATTATCCATTCAAAGAAGAAAAAGACAAAATAATTTCAGTTGGAATGGCTATTGCACAACAAGGAAGTGGAATTCAAAACGTTGATACTTCAACAGTTGAAGTTAGATTAAATGAACAAGGTGATTATACATTGTTGATGAGTCCTACAGATGTTGGACAAGGAACTGATTCAATCATGGTGAATTTGGCAAATGAAGTGTTGCAATGCGGAATGGACAATATTATTCCAATAATTGCGGACACTGATATAACTCCATTTGATCCAGGAAGTTACGCATCAAGTGGTGTGTATATAACTGGTGGAGCAGTTGTTCGTGCCTGCGAAAATTTGTTAAACAAAATCAAAAAACGTGTTGCAATGAGATTTGAAACTTCTGTTGAATGGTTAGAAATCAGAGATCAAGCAGTTTATTTGCAAAATAAGAAATTAATTGCAATTAAAGATTTGGCGAGAGATTTGTCAACTGGTCCAAATGGTATGCAATTAATCGGAGTAGGAAATTTCGATTCAAAAACGTCACCACCACCATATATGGCTGGATTTGCAAAAATAAGTATCGACAAATTAACAGGAGAAATCAAAGTAGAAGATTATGCAGCAGTTGTCGATTGCGGAACTGTTATGAATACTAAATTGGCTACAGTTCAAGTCGAAGGCGGAATTGGTCAATCGATAGGATATGCATTGTACGAAGACTCGTTGTGGGATGATGAAGGAAGATTAAAAGAACATTCATTTATTTCGTATAATTTGCCTTCAAGAAAAGACATCGGAAATATCCATGTTGATTTTTGTGAAAGTTATGAGCCGACAGGTCCATTCGGAGCAAAATCAATTGGAGAAATAGTTTCAAACACACCTGCACCAGCGATTAATGGAGCGATATTGAATGCACTTGGTTGCACTTTTGATACTCTTCCAATAAAAGCTGAAGATGTTTTATTAAAAATGTATGAATAGAATTTAGGTCAGAGGTTAATAGCCTCTGATTTTTTGTGAGAAAATATTACAAAAATTAAACAATTTATATATACAATTCGATAATAAAAATTTAATAATATTTTCACAAAATATCAAACGATTTTCACTAGTAATATTAGGGAAATGTATTTTCCGATATAAAAATTGTTTCGAAAAAAATTAGTAAAAAATCAAAATTGCTGAATAATGTCCATAGTGAATTAAATAAAATTTACAAAAGTTAAAATTGAATTTGAAAATTGTGCTCAATAAACTATAATATATAACTATAAAATAAAAAAGGGGTGTTTAGATGAAATTTGTAGCATTAGCAGTTACTTTAGTATTGTTTGCTTTATTGATGTTCATGGCTAAGAAGAAAATGAATTTCGGTACAAGAACAATTGTAGCTGCAATTCTAGGTATTATAGTAGGATTTATTTTCAAAGGAAACACAGAATATGTAAAAGTATTTGGATCTATATATGCTAATTTATTATTTGCAATTGTAATTCCATTACTGTTTACATCAATTGTTAGTACTGTAGTTTCTTTGGAAAGTATAGAAAAAATGAAGAAAATAGGAACAAAAACAATTGGAATTTTAAGTTTACACAATGTTTTAGGGTCACTTATAGGTTTGATTTTAGGGGTTGCATTTAAAATTGGACAAGGAAGTTCATTAACTTTGGCAGCAGATGCGAAGGCTAAGGAAGTTCCAACTTTTGCAGAAACTTTTGTAAATTTCTTCCCAGATAATGTTTTGGGAAATGCAGCAGAAGCAAAAGTAGTTCCTATAATTGTATTTTCTGTTCTTTTGGGATTAGCTATATTGCAATTAGAAGAAAGAGGAGAGGGAGAAAAAGCGAAACCATTTTTAAGTTTTATCGACTCAGCTGCAGCAGTTATTTTTAGATTTACAGGAATGATTATAGACTTTACTCCATATGCTGTATTAGCTTTGATGGCGAACGCAGTTAGCAGAACTGATATGGCTAGTATGATGCCTTTGATTGTTGTGTTGATATTGACTTATGTTGCATCAATTTTTCACTCATATATCATAACTGGTGCACTTTTAGCGATTTTTGCAAAAGTAAATCCTATCAAATTCTTCAAGAAATTCTGGCCAGTTCAACTGATTGCATTCTCTACACAATCTTCCGTTGGATGTATTCCAGCAAATACTGAAAATTTAAAAGATAAATTAGGCGTTTCTGAAAAGATAGCAACATTTGTTGCATCAACCGGTTCAACTGTTGGTATGCCTGGTTGTGCAGGATTTTGGCCTGTGTTATCTGCGATTTTGACAATTAATGTTATGGGAATTCACTATTCATTTGGACAATATGTAATGCTAATATTAGTAGCGTTAGCAGTATCATTGGGTACAGTTGGAGTTCCGGGAACTGCAACAATTACCACTACAGCAGTATTCGCAGCAATGGGTCTTCCTGTTGAAATGGTTGTATTGATGAGCCCTATTTCTATGCTTGCAGATATGGGTAGAACTGCTACAAATGTTACAGCAGCAGGTTCTTCTGCAGTTATAGTTGCGGCAAGCGAGGGAGAATTAGACAGAGAAGTTTTTAATTCATAATTTTTACAAATAATTTTATATTACGATAATAAATTAGCAACCTTTACACATTTACTGATTAGTATTATAATCAAATTAGTAAATATTAGAAAGGGAATCTTAGATATGACAGAAAAAGCAAAATCTTTTTTTGAGTGGTTATTTGTAATAGGAATTGCCATTGTGTTGGCGTTATTGCTTAGAAATTTTGTAATTAGTACAACTCATGTTGAAGGAAATAGCATGAATCCTACAATTGAGAATGGAGATCGAATTTTCGTCAACAGAATGGGGATTTTTAAGAACAAATTAAAACGAGGTAA
The DNA here is from genome assembly GCF_046255015.1 of Finegoldia dalianensis. NCBI lineage: Bacteria > Bacillati > Bacillota > Tissierellia > Tissierellales > Peptoniphilaceae > Finegoldia > Finegoldia dalianensis. The sequence goes on along the minus strand of NZ_JBDLBQ010000009.1, from coordinate 39,195 downwards.
TATTATAGAACTTCACGCACCGGATAAATCTGGTCGTGATTACATCAAAAGAATTGTAGCATTACCGGGAGATACTGTTGAATTAAAAAACAATAAAGTATATGTTAATAATGAACAATTGAATGAAAATTATACAAGTAGTCAAACGACTCTTGTTTCAGGAAGTAAAACAAAATGGGAACTAGGAGAAGATGAGTATTTTGTATTGGGGGATAACAGACTCCCTAGAGAATCAAACGATAGCAGAATATTCGGTCCGATAAAGAAAAAGGCGATAGTTGGTAGAGCTTTTTTGAGATATTTTCCATTTAATAAATTCGGTGTATTATAAGAAAAACTAATCTTGGATTTTCCAAGATTAGTTTTTTTAATTGGTATTAGTTTGAATTTTGTTGAATTGTACCACTTCTGTACGCTTCAATTAAACTTTCCAAATCTTCGATAAGTTCTAGGATTTCTTCTCCTTCATCTGTATCTTTTATAAGCATTCTTTTTGGAAATTCTTCTGTTATTGTAACTTCTGGAGTGTATGCGCCGTGAACTGATTCCATCACTTTGAAATTCTTGTGTTTTGCTATTGCTAGGTGATGCGAGTTAAATGTCAACGTATAACCGGCAATACCTGTTTTCTTTTGGTAAGCCTCTGATATTCCGCCATCTATTACATAAGTTTTTCCATTAGCTGATACTGGTTTTTCTCCATTGATGCTTTTAACAGGAACGTGTCCATTAATTATGTGAGATGTTTCAGGATTCATATTGAATTCTTCAAATATTTTGTCTGCGTATTTTTCAATCTTACTTAAACTAAAATAAGGATTACTTACTTCTTTTCTAACATCTTTGTCAGTTATGAAGAAGTTTTCAAATGTTGATATTTTACTTTTTCCAAACATAGGAGATTTTGGGCCACACCACATATACCAGAAAAAGTCCAACGCTGTTTGTCTGTCTGGGTCATTATCATCCATGTTTTTCGCTGAATTTATAATTCCTTCGAAGAAATCCAAAAGTGATTTACCACTGTAGGTATTGCTTTGATATGTGAATTCTTCGAAACTACCGTCCTTATTCATAGGGATACATCCATGGAAAAGCAAATTGCTGTTTGCGATTTTGTACACTGAACCGTATGAGAACAAAAAATCCATGTGCTCTTTTAATCTGTGACTTGTTCTGAATGATTTTGAAATGCATTCGATAACTTCTTGTTCACTTGGTGTTAATTCGAGAGGATTTTCAGGATCAATTGTAGGGAATTTAATATCCAAGAGTGCATGAGGCTTGCCATTTGCATCCTTGTAAATTCCATTTTTAAAATCAATTCGTTCAAGATATAATCTGTCTAATTGTTCAAATTCTGGATTCCTCTTAAAAAGTTGGTTTTCTAATTTGAATTGAATTATAGAAATAGCCTTGTGCATTCTTGCTGCGTGAAGCAAATCAGTTTCTGAGTGTTTATTATCATCTAAGATTCTAACTTTGAATCTTTCACATGGATCATCGTAATATGACTCATCTGCCAATGTCGACAATAATCTCAAATTAATTCCGTAACCATCTTCCAAAGATTGGAAATTATTGTAACTTATTGCATTTCTAACTACGTTACAGGCATTCACATAACTACCAAGATAAGCTCCAATCCATGTAACATCGTGGTTACCGTATTGAATATCTACATCTTTTTTAGCAATAAGAGTATCCATAATAATGTCCGGTCTTTTTCCTCTGTCGAAAATATCTCCGACAATGTGCAGCCAGTCAATGTTCAAATCTTGAATTAATTCACACAAAGTTATTATAAAATCTTCACTAACTTCTATTTTGATGATGCTATCTAAAAGTTGATTAAAATATTCTTTCTTATTCAAAGATTCGTATTGAATGTTAAGCATTTCATCTATCAAATCTCTGTAGTAAAAAGGAGTTTGATTTCTGACTTTTTGTCTGGAATATTTACTGGCAACCCTTTTTGCTATTTTTATCAGATAAAAAATCGTATCTCTAATCCATGTTTCTGTATATTCATCGTTTTCCTTTGTAATATTGATAATTGTTTTAGGATCGTAAATTAAATTGGCCAACTGATTTTTTCTTGATTCAGATAATTTGTCTTTGAATTCAAGGTCAATTTTAATTCTGGTATTACCAGAAGCACTTTTAATAATTCTATTGAAACTATCGTATTGTCCATGTAAATCAGATAAAAAATACTCTGTACCTTTTGGCAACACAGACAAAGAAGTCAAACTTATTATTTTGTTAGCAGCCTGTTCAATCGTAGGAAATTCTTTTGCAAGTAATTTCAAGTATTTTAAATTGTTCAATTTTCTACCTCCATAATACTATTATATATGAACTTTGAAAAAAAGAAATAGTTTGCCTATTGAAAAATGATTACAAATTTGATATAATTATAAGCGTAAAGATTTGTTAAATAACAAACAAATATTTTTTTACTTATTAATCCTACAATATTAGTAGGAAATAAACAAAGGAGGAAACATAATGAGTAAAATAGTTTTAATTGGAGCTAACCATGCAGGTACAGCTTGTGCGAACACAATATTGGATAATTACAAAGATGAAGAATTAGTAATTTTTGATCAAAATTCCAATATTTCTTTCTTAGGTTGTGGAATGGCATTGTGGATTGGAAAACAAATTAAAGGTCCAGAAAAATTATTTTATTGTAGCAAAGAAGTTTTCGAACAAAAAGGTGCTACGGTTCACATGGAAACAAAAGTAGACAACATTGACTACGACAAAAAAATTGTATATGCAAAGGACAAAGACGGAAAAGAAATTCAAGAATCTTACGACAAATTGGTATTAGCTACAGGATCTCAACCAATTTTACCAGACATCGAAGGAATGGATTTGGAAAATGTTCAAAAAGTTAAAATTTTCCAAGATGCACAATCAGTCATCGACAAGATAAATCACGAAGAAATCAAAAAAGTTGTAGTAGTAGGAGCTGGCTACATAGGAACAGAACTTGCAGAAGCTTTCAAGAGATTAGGAAAAGAATCTACATTGATTGAACACGGAGATACAGTGTTAAGAGGCTATTACGATGATAAATTCTGCAAAAAAATGGAAGATAACCTAAAGAATCACGGTGTAAATTTAGTATTTAATGAAGAAGTTGTAAAACTAGAAGGAACTGATGGAAAAGTAAATAAGGTTATAACTGATAAAGGTGAATACGATTGTGACATGGTAATAATGTCTATAGGATTCAAACCAAACAGTTCACTTGCAAAAGATCATTTGAAATTAAACGATAAAAAAGCAATAATCACTGACAAACATCAACAAACTTCTGATGAAAATGTATTTGCAGTTGGAGATTCAACAGTTATTTTCAACAACGCAACAGGAAAATTTGAATACGTTGCATTAGCTACAAATGCTGTAAGAAGTGGTATAGTTGCTGGTCACAATGTTTGTGGAACAAAATTAGAATCAAATGGTGTGCAAGGATCAAACGGAATTAAGATTTACGATTTGTGCATGGTATCAACAGGTTTGACAGTTAGAAATGCTGAAAAATTAGGAATGGAAGTTGAATACACTGATTTCACAGATTTACAAAAGCCACCATTTATGGAAGAAAATAACAAAGAAGTTACTATCAGAATTGTTTACGATAAAAAATCACGTGAAATCAAAGGTTGTCAAATAATGAGTGAATATGATATTTCAATGATGATTCACATGTTCAGCTTGGCAATTCAAGAACACGTTACAATCGACAAACTAGCTCTAACTGATATATTCTTCTTGCCACATTACAACCAACCATACAACTATGTAACTATGGCAGCTATTCAAGCGTTATAATAAAAAAATTAGCGACTACTTTAATTAGTAGCCGCTTTTTTTATTTAGCCAAGAGCAACATCCAAAATCATCATTATAATAAATCCAATTACAATTCCATAAGTTGCTTGGCGTTCATATCCGTTGCTGTGAGTTTCAGGAATAATTTCGTCGCTAATGACAAAAAGCATCGCGCCTCCGGCAAAAGCCAAAATAAATCCTAAAATAGGCGAGAACCAAGTTACAAGTCCGTAACCCAAAAACGCACCGATTGGTTCTACTAATCCTGTAAATAATGCAATTAAGAATGCTTTTTTGACTGTGTAATTTTCTCTAACCAAAGACAAAGCTACAGCCAAACCTTCAGGCATATTTTGTAGACCAATTCCTATTGCGATTGGAAGACCATTTGCTATTGAATCTCCACCAAATCCAACTCCAGTTGCCATACCTTCTGGGAAATTGTGAATTGTAATCGCAATTACAAACAACCATATTTTTTTCAAAGAATCTGAAGGATTTCCTTCAACTCTTTTGTCTAATAAATGCTCATGCGGAGAGTATTTGTCGATTATATCCAAAAACACAGCTCCCGCTAAAATTCCTAGTGAAGAGATTATAACTCCTCTAAAGCCTCCACCGTTTTCTTCAATACTAGGTAAAATTAACGAAAAACAAGTTGCAGAAAGCATGACGCCTGCAGCTGCCCCTAAAAATACATCTAACTTACCTTGGCTTACATTTCTTGTGAAAAAAACAGGGATTGCTCCTACTCCGGTTAGAAGACCAGGAACTATTAACCCTAACATTGTCAATAAAAATGGGTCAATATTTTTCATCATTAAATCCCCCTTCAAAAATTTTAAAAATAAAATTTCTAATACTATTTTACTATGATTTCAAGAAATATCAAATATGTTATAATATTAAGAGATTTAGGATATTTTTGAATGAAAAATTTCAAAAAATTACTCGTAGTTTGAAAAATGAAACGAGGTATTTATGCAAGCTATTTACAGAAAATATAGACCAGATACTTTTGATAAAGTTTACGGTCAAAAACATATAACTGATATTTTAAAAAATCAAATCGAAACGAAAAATATTTCTCACGCGTATATTTTTTCTGGTTCAAGAGGAACAGGTAAAACTAGTTGTGCGAAAATCTTTGCAAGAGCTATCAACTGTTTGAATTTACAAGATGGAAATCCTTGCAATAAATGTGAGAATTGTATGAGTTCTTTGGAAGAATCCACATTAGATATCGTAGAAATGGATGCTGCTAGTAACAGAAGAATTGACGATATTAGAGAACTGCGAGATAAAGTAATTTATCCACCTACAAAATTAAAGTACAAAGTTTATATTATAGACGAAGCACACATGATTACTAATGAAGGATTTAACGCTTTACTTAAAATCATGGAAGAGCCACCAAAACATTTGGTGTTCATATTAGCTACGACAGAAATTGATAAAATTCCTCAAACAATTTTATCAAGATGTCAACGCTATGAGTTCAAGATGATTAATGCTAAGGATATTTCAGACAATATCAAATATATTCTGAATGATTTGAACAGAAAAATGGACGATGATGCGATTGAACTTATTGCAAACAAAGCTGATGGTGCAATGAGAGATGCGTTATCTATTTTAGATCAAGTCTTAAGCATTGAAAAAGAAAATATAACAAAACAAGATATAAATGATATACTTGGGATTGTCGACAATACAGGAATTTTCAAGCTTGTAAATAGCATCATAAAAAAAGATGCCAGTGAAGTTTTGAATAATTTGTATACAATATCACACAACAAGCCTGTAGAAAATGTTATGGATGAATTGTTAAACCATTTTAGAAACTTGTTGCTATCAAAAAATGGCCTTGACAACATCAGACAGAACAACACTCAATACAATGTTGAGTATAATGCGCAATCTGAATTGATTACGAATAGGCAAATAGTCGAAAGTATGTCAATTATAATAGAGCATCAGAAAAAACTTAAACAGGCAGACAATCAAAAAGCTCTTCTTGAAATTTTGGCTATGCGCCTAATAGATTACATTGATTACGATGATTTGATTGCCAGAGTGAATACTTTGGAAGATAAGCTCAAAAATATTGAACAAAATGGGATAAAAATCAATTCTTCACAAAAATTAGTCGAATTTGATGAAAAAATCGCTAAAAACATAGAAATTTCACAAAAATCTTCAGAAAAAGCAGAAAAATCAGATGAATTATCCAATAAAAATGATATAATAAAGACTGATGAAAAAATCGACGACACGGATGAAGACGAAATTGTCAAAAATGAGGATTCATTTGTAAAACTAAGAGAAGTTTTAAGAGACTTCGACAAAATTCCAAAAGAATTAGCTAATGATATTAAAGCTAGTTTGGATAATGATAAGTTGATTTTGAAAACTAACCAGTTGTATATGTACACTTTGCTTCCTCACAAAAAAGTTATCGAACAATTACTAAAACCTCATTACGATTTCAAGGTTTTAGATTTACAAATTGATGATGAAGCAGAGAAAAAAGCAAATGAAAATGTTAAAAAATTACAAAATTTGTTTGGAAATAATTTCCAAATAATCGAAAAATAGGAGGAATTATGGGAAATAAATTTAGAGGCGGAATGCCTGGTATGGGAAACATGGGTAACATGATGAAACAAATGCAAAAAATGCAAAGACAAATGGAAGAAACTCAAAAAAGATTAGAAGAAACTGAAGTTACTGCAACTAGTGGCGGCGGAGCTATTGAAGTTGTAGCAAACGGAAAAAAAGAAATAGTTTCTATTAAAATAGATGAAGATTTGGTAAAAGATGGCGATGTTGAAATGCTTCAAGATATGGTTATGGTAGCTGTTAATGACGCTATCAAAAAAGTATTGGACATGAGTGAGTCTGAACTTGGTAAAATCACTGGAGGAATTAATATTCCAGGATTCTAAATAAGGGGGGATAATTTTGTCACTATACCCTAAAGCAATGGACGAATTGATTAAAAACTTGTCCAATTTGCCAACTATTGGCAGAAAAAGTGCGAAAAGATTAGCTTATAGAATTATAGATATGGATCCTAAGAAAGTCGATGAGCTTGTAGAAAGTATTGTAAATGTGAAGACTAATATTAGACCATGTGCTAATTGTGGAAATCTTACTGATAAAAAATTGTGTGATATTTGTTCCGATCAAAAAAGAGATAACAGTGTCATAACTGTAGTTGAAGATTCAATGAATGTAATATCAATTGAAAAAACTGGCGAATACAATGGGAAATATCACGTATTAGGAGGATTATTATCTCCAAGAGATAATATTGCTCCGCAGGATTTGAATTTGGCAAATTTGTTTTTGAGATGTAAAAAAGATTATGTAAAGGAAGTTATCCTAGCATTATCACCAACAACTAACGGAGATTTGACAACTAACTTCATAATAGAAGTTCTTAAAAATGAAGAATATAACGTAAAAGTTTCCAGAATTGCGATGGGAGTACCATTGGGAGCTAATTTGGAATATTATGACGAAATGAGCTTGTACAAAGCTATTTTGGATAGAAGAGAAATAAAATAATCATAATCTGCAATTCTTGTAGATTATGATTTCTTACGTTTAAATGTTTGTAATAAAAATGGAATGGAGGAAAATTTAATGGATTCAAATAGAATTAAAGAAGCAATCAAATTTTCGTCTCCAATTATGTTGGGATATATTCCTATAGCGATGGCTTTTGGTTTGTTGTGCAAAGGTCAAAACATTAGCATGTTGGATTCGACTTTGTTTTCTTTTGTTTTCTATTCTGGAGCAGCACAATTCATGGCAGTTGAATTATTGGGTGCTGGAGTAGGTATGTTTTCCATCGTGTTGTCGGTATTTTTATTAAATTTGAGATTGTTCATAATGTCGACTTCTTTGGGGATTCATACACAAAAAATAAATCCGAAAGCACTTCCTGTAATAGGATTTATGTTGACAGATGAAGCATTTTCGGTAATGAGTTTTAATAAAGAAAAGCTCAACACAGAATTTGCGTTGGCCGTAGAATTAGGACCTTATTTGGCTTGGGGAATATTTACGCCGGTTGGATATTTGATAGGACAATTAATGCCAAAATCAGTCCAAACATCATTAGAAGTAGGACTTACTGCGATGTTTATCGCACTTGTAGTACCATCTATTAAGAAAAGTTCCAATGGTTTGGTAGTTAGTTTGATAGGCGTTGTAACTTATGCAATTATTTTTTATTTAAAATTTATACCATCTGGATGGGATATAATCTTAGCAATTTTATTATCATCATACATCGGATTGAAAGTAATTATGAAAAGAGGTCAAAATGTATAATATAATTTTAATTTTATTATGTAGCTTAGTTACAGCTGTTCCTAAGATAATACCTCTTAAATATTTAAAAGGAAAACAACTTTCTAGACAAACCGCCGAATTTTTAAACATAATACCATATACATCATTAAGTATTATGGTTATAAGAGGAATTCTGACAGCTTCAAGTGAAATGTTAATTCCTACAATTGTAGCTTCGATCGTAGCGATTATTATAGCTTATTTGAAAGAAAATGTTGGACTAACAATTATATTAGCAGTTCTAACAGCATTTGTTTGTTTAAAATTTTTCTAAAAAAATACCTTCTGTAGCTTAAATTCAAGCCTCAGAAGGTTTTTTCTTTTATTTTACTTTTCTAATATTACAGTATTGTCTTTTGAAGACTGGGAATCCTGAAATTGGATCAAAGATTTCGTTGTCGATTAACATATTAATATTCGCATCTTTCCATTTGTCATCTTGAATAAATGAACCACCGCCGACATTTATTTCCAAATCGTGACGATTTGACATATTATTAGTAACTGCTTGGAGGATTACACTTGCTCTATCGTTGTAGACTTCAACTAAATCCATATTTTCAATTCCCGATTCTTTCGCATCATCTTCATTCATTATAACTTGTGGATATTCTTGGTGTTCCAATAATCCATTGATATTTAAGTGTTGTGTTCTAAATGTAGTATGAATTCTTGCGCCTGTGTTCATAGTAAATGGATATTTGGATAATTTTTCTGATTTTTCGTGCTCATTTTCAAATCCGTCGTCATAAACAGGAATAGGTGAGAATCCATACTTTTCTAAAAGTTTTGAATGAATTTCTATCTTGCCAGTTTCTGTATTAAATGAATCGTATTTTTCATAAGACACTTCAGGTTTTTTGTCGAAATGATATACACCATTTTCTTTCAATTCTTTTAAAATTTCTGGTGTGTGATAAAAAGATTTATCTAATAATTCATCGAAATTTTCTGGATAATATTCACCAAATCCTAATGCATCTGCAATTTTTTTCAAAATAAAAATATTTGGAAGAGAATTGCCCAAAGGTTCGACTAATTTTTCTTTGATTTCGATGTGGTCGGGATATATTGCGTAGCGGTCTTCTTCGTAATAAGTTGTCGCAGGGAGGATGACATCTGCAAAGTATGCATCTTCTGTCATAAATCTGTCACAAGTTACAAAGAAATCCAAGCTTTTTAATGCCTTTCTGAAAAGTTGACTGTTTGGATAATTTACAGACATACATGAACCCAAATTAATTAATCCTTTTATTGGATACGGATCGGATTCTAATATTGCTTGTGGAAGTTTCGTAAATTGTGGTTGACCGAGTAATTTATCAAAAAGAGGGAATTCTTTTGAACCGATTTTTTCGATATTTTGTGCGTTGTTTGGTGGGTTTTGTACCCTTTTAATTGGTTTGTTCTTATTAATCAAAAGTCCGCCCTTGACATCTAAGTTTCCCAATAAGCTCCATAAAATATACAATGAACGTATTGTTTGAACTCCGCAGTGTGAATATTCGAGTCCTGTGTATGATTTAAGAGCAACTGTGTTGTCAAAGAGTAAATTTGCCAACTCTTTTATCTTATCAACTTCAAGTCCTGTGATTTCTGATGTTTTTTCCAAATCAAATTGTGTAAAATATTCCTTGAACTCATCGTATCCGTAAGTGTATTTTCCGATGAAATCTTGGTCAAGTTTATCTTTTAAGTAATTTAGTATTCCGAGGATTAGTACCATATCAGTTCCGCTATTGACGATGTATTTGTAATCAGCATATTCGATAATATCTGAATTATAATGGTCAACGGCTATGATTTTCATTCCTTCATTTTTTCTTTTTACCATATTATTGTAGAAAAATGGAGGGGAATCTGTTTTAGGATTAGCACCCCACACACAAAGCATTTCAGTGTTTTGCAAATCGCAAACTAGATTTGGTGCACTTAATCCAAAAACTGTTTGAGGAGCAAATACACCGAACGATACAAAACATAATGAGCCAACTGATCCGTTGTTCGGACTTCCAATTGGAGACAAGAATCCTCCGTTATCAGCGTTAGGCATTTGAATTGAAATAAAATCGTTCGTAGTTGTGTCAAATGCACCTCTACCAAAATGACTTGCGATTGATTTTGCGCCGTAGTCTTCAATTATTTTAGAACATTTTTCTTTAATAAGTTCCATTGCTTCGTCCCATGAAGCTTTTTTGAATTCTAGTGTTCCTTTTTCACCAGTTCGGATCAACGGATCAGTCAATCTGTCTTCTGAGTTTAGGATTTCGTCTGAATACAATCCTCTCAAACAAAGAGCGGAAGGTTTTTCATCTGATTTTTTAATGGATTTTATCCTTCTAGCGTCCATGTCGCATTCTACATGGCATTGACCTGGACAAATTCCACAAATAGTTTTAATTTTTCCCATTGCATCTCCTATTATTATTTAAAATTTTTTATTTCGAAAATATCATACACGCATTCTTCATACGGATGAATATCTTCGATAATTTGTATACATTTTTTGATATTATTTTCTGTCGTGCGAAATTCTAATTTGATTTCGTCAACTTCGTTGATAATATTTTTTTCTCCAGAAAAATTATTTGCTAAATCATTGGGCATAAAATGACCTTTTATTTTCGATGTAGTATAACAATAATCGTAATTTCCTATGGTTATAATTTTTTCATCACCTAGTTTTTTTATTAACAAATCTATGTAATCTTCTGGTATGTACACATCTATTTTATATGTTATCATAAAAACTCCTTTTGTTCATGTTTATATATTTTTCGTTCGGGTATATATATTGTATCAAAGAATTAGACGAAAAGGAGATTATTATGGATTTAAAATTGTATTACAAAGAAACTTGCCCATTCTGCAAGAAGGTTTTAAGATTTATAGAAAAAAAAGGAATTAAGGATGTTGAATTAGTAGACATCAAAGCTGACGAAGCTAATGAAAAATATCTCATCGAAAAAGGTGGACAAGACCAAGTACCTTGTCTTTTTATTGATGGCAAACCAATGTATGAATCAATGGATATTATAAAATTCTTGGATGAAAAATTCCAATAAAATTTTGAACATTTGAACAACTGAAATTTTGCTCTCACATTTGTGGGAGCTTTTTGTTTGTCAAAATCAAAAATTATTACAATTAATCGTCATTTTTAAAAATTTACATAATTTGTGATAGAATAAATATCGTAATAAAAAAAGTAGCAAATCTTTGGGATAGATTTGCTACTTAAATAACATTGGCAAGTTCATATTAGGAGGATGAACAACCATTTATTCTTATCATTATAATATCATAGAATTAAACTTAATAAGTTACAAATTTATTACGATTTAGGGAATTGAGGGGAATATGAGAGTAGGAATTATTGGAGCAGGAGCTAGTGGGGTTTTTGCGGCATTAATTTTAAAACAAAATTACATAGACACGACTGTTATTGAAAGAAACGCCAACGCTTTGAAGAAAATTTATGCAACTGGTAATGGTAGGTGCAATTTTACTAACAGAAATGTATCTTACAAGAATTATCATGGCGAAAATCCAAAATTCACAATAAGTGCTATTAAAAAGTTTGATAATTATGATGTTATAGAATTTTTCAATGATATGGGAATTCCTGAAGTTGAGCTTGAAAATGGAAAAATTTTCCCAAAAAGTTTGCAAGCTTCATCAATAGTGAAACAAATGATGTGCTTGGCAAATCATTTGGAGGTAGAATTCATCTACGATAGTTTTGTTGATGATGTAAGAAAAGACGGCGATGTTTTTGAAGTAAAATCCAATGATTCGATTTACAAGTTTGATTATTTGATAATAGCTTGTGGGTCGAAGGCTTACAAAAAAAGTGGCTCTGATGGAAACGGATACATTCTGATGGAGAAATTGGGACATAATATCGTGAAAACTCATCCAGGAATTGTGCAATTGAGACTTAATGGAGATAGTTTCAAGAAAATGAGCGGTACGAAGTTCAAGGCTAATGCAAAGTTAGTTGTAGATGATAGGGAAGTTTTCGAATTTTATCATGATGTTTTGTTCACTGATTATGGAATTAGTGGACCAACTATTTTGCAATTATCAGGAGAGGCAATCAGAGCTAAAAACAAGGGATTAGATGTCAAAATAAGAATTGACACTGTAGATTTGGATGAAAACAAATTGTATGAGCATTTAATCTACATAATATCTTTAAATTATTATAAGAAAATAAATGAGTTGTTGGTCGGTTTGATTAACGATAATTTGATTGAAGAAGTTTTGAATCAAGCGAATATCGAATATGATATTAATGTGTGTGAACTTAGTAAGGAAGAAATCTACAAATTAGCACACACTCTTAAAAATTTGGAATTTAGTGTTAGTGGATACAAGGATGAAGATTCTGGTCAGATAACTTGCGGAGGAGTCGACACAGATGAAATCAATCCTTCTACTATGGAATCAAAAAAAATTAAAAATCTGTATATTATTGGTGAAATTATGGATGTCGACGGAGATTGTGGTGGATACAATCTTCAATGGGCTTTTTCGTCTGCATATTCTTGTGCGATGTCTATAATTAAAAAGGAGAACTAAATGAATAAAATGCAAAGAAAACTTGTTGACTTAGATAACCACGGTCAAAAAGTTAGAGTAGGTTTGGTTGGTTGTGGCAAAATGGGATCGGGTCTTGTGAGTCAGTTGAGTAGAATCAAAGGAATGAGACCTTCTGTTATTATAGATAGACACGTCGACAAGTGCGTAACTGCTTTGAGAAAAGCAGGTGTAAAAGATGTGGATATTATCAAAACAACCGATTTGAAGGTTGCAGAAAATGCTATTAAAAATAATTCGTTTGTAGTAAGTGATGATTATACTTTGAGTTACAAATTAGATATGATTGATGGAGTAATCGATGCGACAGGAAATCCTCCATTTGGAACACAACTTGCAGTTGAAAGTATTGAACACGAAAAGCATACTATTTTATTAAATGTAGAATGTGACGCTGTTGTGGGACCAATTTTAAATGAAATGGCGAAGAAAAAAGGTGTTGTGTACACAGGATCTGCAGGAGATGAACCAGGCGCTATAATTCAATTGTCAGATTTTGCGCTTGGATTGGGATTTAAATTATTAGCTGTAGGTAAAGGCAAGAATAATCCATTGGACAATTACACTAATGAAGATATTTTAAGAGAAGAAGCTTTGTCAAAAGGATTGGTTCCAAAAATGTTGACATCATTTGTAGATGGAACTAATACTATGATCGAACTTACTGCTGTGGCAAATGCGTTGGGATTTACTCCGGATGTTTTGGGTTGCCATGGAATTACAACAAATATTCACGATATCGCCGATGAATTCAAATTAAAAGAACAAGGCGGAATTTTAAATAATTACAATATAGTTGATTTTGCATTTGGGGTTGCGCCTGGAGTTTTTGCTATTGTAACTCACGATACTAACGAAGTTCACGATTTAATGGAATATTTGTCAATGGGTAAAGGACCTAACTATACTTTGTACAGACCATATCATTTGACAAGTTTGGAAACTCCTCTTACAATTTACGATGCAATCGTAGAAAAAGAGCCTACAATTTATCCAAAATATGGACAGGTTTCCGATACAATTACAGTTGCAAAAAGAGATATCAAAAAAGGTCAAAGAATCGAAGGTATTGGTGGACACGATTGTTTCGGTAAAATTACATCCCACAAACACCAAATGGAAAATAATTTGTTACCAATGCCAATCATAACAGAAAAAACAACAGCAAAAGTTGATATACCAAAAGACACATTGATTACTTACGATATGGTTAATTTGGATGAAGATCATATAATTACAAAACTTCGTAAGAGACAAGATGAATTGGGATTATAAAATTAAAAAATAAATTTATTATCAGTCGATAAAAAGTTTTTCGGACTTTGAAATATCGGCTGATTTTTATTTTTAAAATCAATTTTTATAAATTTTTGACAATGGATTTTAAAAGTGTTAATATCAATTTGTAATGTAATAAATAAACGTTTTTTGGGGGTTAATATGGATTACAGATTAGAGTCTGATAGTGTTGGTGAAAAGCAAGTTCCAAAAGATGCATATTACGGTGTGCAATCTTTAAGAGGAATGGAAAATTTCCCAATAACAGGAAGAACTTTACATGAAGAATTAATTTATGGATTGACAATAGTTAAAAAAGCTTGTGCTATAGCAAATCACAGAGCAGGAATCATGAGAGAAGATGTCAAAAACGCAATCGTTTACGCATGCGACAAAATTCTTCAAGGAGAATATCACGATCAATTTTTGACTGATCCAATTCAAGGTGGAGCTGGTACAACTGCTAACATGAATGCCAATGAAGTTATTGCAAACATTGCCAACGAAAAACTTGGCGGCGGATTGGGAACTTATGAATATGTTCATCCAAACGATCACGTTAATATGAGTCAATCTACAAACGATGTTTTTCCAACTGCGGGCAAGATTGCAACCTTAAGACTACTAATAAAAGCTTTAAATGAATTAAAGCAATTAGAGATTTCTTTGTTAAATAAATCTGTGGAATTTGATGATGTACTTAAAATGGGACGTACTCAACTTCAAGATGCAGTTCCAATTAGACTGGGACAAGAATTCCATGCATATTATTCAGTAATCAAAAGAGATATAAAAAGAATTAGAAGATCATCAGATCAAATTGAATCGATAAATATGGGAGCAACTGCGATTGGTACAGGAGTAAATGTAGACAAAGTTTACTTCACAAATATAGTTCCTATTCTAGCAGAATTAACAGGATTTGATTTGCATCAAGCAGAAGATTTAATAGATGGAACTAATAACCTTGATGGTCTTGTAGAAATATCTTCAGCAGTAAAATCAACAGCCGTAAGTTTGTCAAAAATGGCAAGTGATTTGAGATTAATGAGTTCAGGACCAAAAACAATGGTAGGAGATATTGAACTTCCAGCTAGACAAAATGGTTCATCAATTATGCCAGGAAAAGTAAATCCTGTAATTCCAGAAGTTGTTAACCAAGTTGTATTCAGGATTATTGGTAACGATAATACAATTACAATGTGTGCAGAACACGGGCAATTGGAACTTAACGCATTCGAACCGGTTTTGTTCGATAGTTTATTTGAATCTATATCTATATTGACTAATGCAGTGAAAACTTTCAGAGAAAACTGCATAATTGGTATCAAACCAAACAGACAAAAACTTTCAAACGACGTCGAAAAATCTGTAGGAATAGTTACAGCACTTGTTCCTCATATCGGATACAAAAAATCTGCTGAAATCGCAAAACGTGCATTGAGTACAGGAATCACAGTTAGAAATATCGTATTGGATGAAAAAATCCTAACAGAAGATGAATTGAAAGAAATCTTGGATCCGATTGCCATGACTATGCCAGGAATTGCAGCTGAGTATTTGATTAAACAAAAACAACAAGCCTACATCGAAAAAAAGAAACAAGAAGACAAGGAACAAAAAGCAAAGAAATAAATTTATGTTGACAAAATCTTGTTATCAAGTATTTGATAACAGGATTTTTTATTACTAACTAAAAGTTTTACATTATTTTAAATTTGGTAATATGTTATAATTTATCTAGGTGATATGATGAAAAATAATACTAAAAATGCAGACAATGTTATATTGGCTATATCAAATGTTTTGATGGTGGTTTTCGTATCTACTTTGCTTAGAGGCCACAACATAATATCGTTGTTAATTTTACTTGCGTGGGCAGTTTATGCGTCGCAAAATAAAATGATTTTACCAAAAAGTCTTGAAAGAAAAAGAACAAAATTCGAATACGGAAGTTTTATCGTTTTGTTAATAGGTTTTATGTTGATTTATTACCATCCTAATAAGGTATATGTGTTCTTAACATATTTTACATTTTTAATTTACAACACACTTTTGTGGATGAATATGATTAGAATGAGAGCTATTAATAAAGAAAATAATAAGAAATCTAATAAGAAGAAATAAAGAGGTATATGATGAAAATTATGGTTATAGGGCCTGGCAGATGGGGAAGTTTCATCGCTTGGTATTTGAAAAAAATTGGTCATGAAGTTTTGTTGTATGGTTTGAATGGAACTGAAGATTTCGAAAACTTTAAGAAAAGTCGTAGCAATGGAATTATTACTTTGCAAGATGATTTAGAATTAACCGATGATATCACAAGAGCAAAAGAATGTGATGTTATTCATGTTAGTATAAATGCACAAGGTTTTAGAAATGTGTGTGAAGAACTTAAGTCTATTGGAATTAAGAATAAAATTATCGTTACTAATATGAAGGGAATTGAGATTTCTACTGGCAAAAGATTATCAGAAGTCTGCAAAGAAATTATGGATGGATCTAACAAAGTTGCAGCTTGGATCGGTCCAGGTCATCCACAAGAATTTTACCGCAATGTTCCAAATTGTATGGTAATTGATTCGGAAGATGAAGATGTGAAAGAATTGTTGATTGAAAATTACAGTTCAGATTTGATTAGATTTTATTATGGCCAAGATTTGATTGGAAATGAAATCGGCGCAGCTTATAAAAACGTAATTGGAATTGCTGCGGGAATGTTGGATGGAATGAAAATAAGTTCTTTGAAGGGAGCTTTAATGAGCAGAGGTTGTAGAGAAGTTGCAAGGTTTATTAAAGCTTCGGGAGGTAAAGAGCTCAGCGCGTACGGACTTTGTCACTTGGGAGATTATGAGGCTACAGTGTTCTCACAATACTCTCACAACAGAATGTTTGGAGAAATGTATGCGAAATCAGAAAAATACGATAAATTAGCTGAAGGATACTACACTGTAAAAGCTATTAAATTACAAGCGGACAAAATGAATTTGGATTTACCGATTAACAATGCAGTGTACAAAGTTTTGTACGAAAATTCAAAATGCGAAGAAGAAATCGACAAATTATTCAGTAGAAGTTTGAAAAAAGAATTTTATTAATGAAAAACAAATTAGAAGTGCAAAAAAGCACTTCTTTTTTTGATTAAAATGCTTGACAAATGGATTTTAAGTTTATATAATATACAAGTCAAGTAAAAAGGTTGACGGTGATTGAATGGAAAAATTATTAAATATTACCATGATGTTTGATTATTATGGTAAATTGCTTACGAAAAGAGAATACGATGTAATTGACAAATACTACAATGAGGATTTGTCATTAAATGAAATCGCTCAAATTTGTGATATTTCAAAACAAGCTGTAAGTGATAGTTTGAAAAGAGCTGAAAACAAGCTCTATGAATACGAACAAAAACTTGGCTTGATCGAAAAATCAAAAAAGAGTCATCAATTTCTTAGAAAAATCAGAAATGATCTTTTCTCTTTGTCACCAGAAATCAAAAGCAAAGAAATTGAAAATATCATTATAGATATAGAAAATTTCTTAAATGATTTAGAGGATGTGGAAAATGATATTTGAAAATTTGTCCGATAAATTACAAAATGCCTTGTCAAAATTGACCAATAGAGGAAAGCTAACAGAAAAAGATATAGATGTTGCAATGAGAGAAGTTAAACTTGCTTTATTGGAAGCGGACGTTAACTATAAAGTTGTTAAAGATTTTATATCTCAAGTAAAAGAACGTGCTATCGATTCTTCTGTTTTAGAAAGTCTTACTCCAGGTCAACAAGTCATCAAAATAGTTAATGAAGAATTAACTAAAATGATGGGTGAAAAAGAAGAAAAACTTAACGTTTCACCAATGAAACCTACGGTAATTATGCTTTGTGGTTTGCAAGGGGCAGGTAAAACAACTCATGCCGGAAAACTTGCATTGAATTTGAAAAACAAAAACAAAAGCGTCTTACTTGTAGCGTGTGATATTTATAGACCTGCTGCCATTAAACAACTTCAAGTTGTTGGTGGAAAAGTTGGGGTAGAAGTATTTGAAATGGGACAAACAAATCCCGTTGAAATTTCAAAAAAAGCAATCGAAGAAGCTAAGAAAAAGAACATTGATTATGTAATTATAGATACTGCCGGTCGTCTTCATATTGACGATACTTTGATGGATGAGCTGAAAAATATTAAACAAGAAGTGAATCCTTCAGATATTTTGTTAGTTGTAGATGCGATGACTGGACAAGATGCAGTGAATGTTGCAGCTAAGTTTAACGAGGATTTGGATATTACAGGAATTATCCTTACTAAGTTAGACGGTGATGCAAGAGGTGGTGCTGCTTTATCAATCAGACAAGTAGCTGATAAGCCTATTAAATTTATAGGTGTCGGAGAAAAACTTGGAGATTTAGAGCCGTTCCATCCGGACAGAATGGCATCTCGTATCTTGGGTATGGGAGATGTTCTTAGCCTTATCGAAAAAGCACAAAATCAATTTGACGAGAAGAAGGCAAAAGAATTAGAAGAAAAGATTAAAGCTCAAAGTTTTGACTTTAATGATTTTCTTGACCAAATGCAGCAAATCAAAAAAATGGGACCTATGCAAGATATTCTTGCAATGATTCCGGGCGTAGATAGCAAAATGCTTAAACAAGTTAATTTCGACAATAAAGAATTTGACAAGATTGAAGCGATTATCAAATCTATGACCAAACAAGAAAGAGAAAATCCAGATATCATTAGCATATCTAGAAGAAAAAGAATTGCTAAAGGATGCGGTCAAGATCAAGTAGCGGTTAATAAACTTTTGAAACAATTTAAAGAAATGAAAGTTATGATGAAAAATATGGGAGCGCTACAAAAGAAATTTGGTAAAAAAGGTAAAATGAAAATGCCTTTTTTTAGATAATAAGTTATGGAGGTAAATTATGTCAGTAAAAATTAGATTGAAAAGAATGGGAGCAAAGAAGAAACCATTTTATAGAATAGTTGTCGCAGATTCAAGATGTCCTCGTGATGGTAAATTCATCGAAGAAATCGGATATTACAACCCATTAGTTGAAGAAAAAACTGTTAAAGTTGATAGCGAAAAAGTTCAACAATGGATTAAAAATGGTGCAAAACCTACAGATACAGTAGACAGATTATTCAAAAATAATGGAGTTTACGAAGCAAAATAATAATACAAGTTGGGAGTTGTCATGGAAAAATTAGTTAAAACAATTGCTACTGCGTTAGTTGATAATAAAGAAGCAGTTGAAGTAACATCAAGACAAGACAAACATACGGTTATTATAGAAATTAAAGCAGATTCCAAAGATTTGGGGAAAATTATAGGAAAAGAAGGGAAGATTGCCAAGGCAATTAGAACTATTACTAAGGCAGCGGCTATTAAGAGTGGCGAAAAAGTTGTCGTAGATATTTTGCAATAATGGAATATATAGCTGTAGCAGAAGTGCTCAATACTCACGGTATTAAAGGATGTCTTAAAATGAGACCGTTGACTGATAATATCGAAAGATTTGACGAAGATATTTGTTATTATCTTGGAGATAAAAAAGTTAAGGTCAATATTCAAAATTACAGAATGTACAAGGGTTTTTTGTACATCGATTTTGAAGAATTTAACGATATTAATGAAGTTCTTGAATTCAAAAAACAGTTTTTATATATAGATGAAAAAGACAGATACGAATTGAAAGATGGAAGCTTTTACATTGACGATTTGATAGGATTGAAAGCTTATAGTAATGGTGAATACATCGGAGATTTGGTTGAAGTTTTGAGCGTTTATAGTAATGATGTATATGTAATAAAAAATGATGAAAAAGAATTTATGATACCTGCTGTAAAAGAGTTCATTAAAAAAATAGATTTAGAAAATGGATTAATCGATGTAGTTATAATTGAGGGTATGTGATGAAATTTATAATTCTCACATTATTTCCAGAAAGTTTTGATTACTTAAAATCATACGGCGTCATAGGAAAAGCAGTCCAAAACAATCTCATTGAACTTGAAGTGGTTAATATTAGGGATTACACTAAAAATAAACACAAAAAGGTAGACGATGAGATATATGGTGGCGGAGCTGGGATGCTTATGACTTGCCAACCAATTTATGACTGCTTGGAAGATGTGAACAAAAACAAATCAAAAGTTGTGTTTATGTCTCCTCAAGGGAAAGTTCTTAATCAACAAAAGTGTATAGAACTTTCAAAAGAAAAAGAAATAGTCATTCTTTGTGGCCATTACGAAGGTGTCGATAGTAGAATCATCAATCATTATTGTGATGAGGAGATTTCTATTGGAGATTATGTGATGACTGGTGGAGAATTAGGAGCTATGGTTCTTATAGATTGTGTAAGCCGAATGATTAACGATGTTTTGGGAAATGATGAAAGTTATAAAACAGATTCGCACTACAATTTATTGCTACAGGAAGATTCCTACACAAGACCCAGAGTATTTAACGGATATGAAGTTCCTGAAGTTTTATTATCAGGAAATCACGAAAAAATCGAACAGTGGCGAGAAAAATCAAGACTAAACAACACTAAACTTAAAAGAGAAGATATATATCAGAAATATCTGAAAGAAAAAAACCAAGGAGGATCATAATGGATATTATAAAAACATTAGAAGATGAACAATTAAGAGAAAATAAGTTCGACTTTCATGTTGGCGATACTGTAAAAGTAGACTACCTTATAAAAGAAGGTAACAAAGAAAGAGTTCAAGTTTATGAAGGAACTGTAATTAAAATGCAAGGAACTGGACTTAGAAGAACTTTCACAGTAAGAAGATTAGCTTACGGTGTAGGAGTAGAAAGAACTTTCTTAATCAACTCACCAAGAGTAACTAACGTAAGATTAGTTAGAGAAGGTAAAGTAAGAAGATCAAAATTATTCTACTTAAGACACAGAGAAGGTAAAGCTGCTAAAGTTAAAGAAAAACAAAAATTCTAAATTGAGTGCTGAGGTTTTCTCAGTACTTTTTTTAGATGGAAAGGAAATAACATGGACATTAATAATATAAACTGGTATCCAGGGCACATGAAAAAAGCTATCGACAAGATAAAAGAAAACATGAAACTTGTCGACATAGTTTTGGTTCTTGTGGATAGCAGAATTGTAAAATCATCCATGAATCCAGTTATAGAAGATATCTTAAAGAATAAGCCGCAATTGATTTTGTTGAACAAGATGGACATGGCAGATCCTAAAATCACACAAAACTGGATTAATTATTTTGCAAAGAAAAATATAACAGCACTTCCAATTGATAGCAAAAACGGTAAAAATTTGGATAAAATTGAGCCAACAGCTAAAAAGATTTTAGAAGATGTACTTGCTAATAGAAAAGACAAAAACATAAAATCAGAAATTATTAGAATGATGATAGTAGGTATTCCAAATGTTGGAAAATCTACTATAATCAACAAATTATCCAATAGACAATCTGCTAAAACAGGAAACACTCCAGGTGTTACAAGGACTAATCAGTGGATTAGAATAAAAGGTAAGATGGAATTGTTGGATACACCAGGTGTTTTGTGGCCAAAATTCGAAGATAATGAAATAGGCTTAAACTTGGCGTTTACTGGAGCTATCAAAGATGAAATTTTGGATGAAGAAAACTTAGCGTATAAACTCATTGAGAAACTAATGAGTATTGATCCACAAATTTTAGAAAAAAGATATTCGATTGATACACAAAGCAAGGAAACAATCGAAATAATGGATGATATTGCTATAAGACGTGGCTGTTTGTTAAAAGGAAAAAATATTGACTATTCTAAAGTTTCATCAATAGTAATAGATGAATTTAGAAAAACAAAGTTAGGAAGAATTTCATTAGAAGATGTTTGCGATTGATTATAACGAATTTGAGGAAGAATTAATTTGTGGCGTAGATGAAGTTGGAAGAGGACCATTAGCAGGTCCTGTTGTGACATGTGCAATTATTATGCCTAAAAATTGTGAGATAATAGAAGGAGTCACCGACTCAAAAAAGCTTTCTGAAAAAAAGAGAATTAAATTCAAGGATATGATTTTGAATCAAGCTTTGGCATACAGTGTAAATTTTGTGGATCAAAGTGTGATTGATGAGATTAACATCAAGCAAGCCACGAGATTATCCATGAAAAGAGCTGTAGAAAGTTTGAAAACAAAGGACAATAAATTCATAAAACCTGATTTGATTGTAATTGATGCAGAAATTATTGACACAGATATTAAACAAATGTCATTTGTCAAAGGTGACGAAAAATTGTATCCGATTTCTTGTGCATCAATTGTAGCAAAGGTTATAAGAGATGAGTACATGAAGGATATGGCTACTATCTATCCACAATACGGTTTTGAAAAACACAAGGGATATGGAACTAAACTTCACAGAGAAATGATACTTAAATATGGAGAGTGTCCGCTTCACAGAAAAACTTTTTTGAGGAAATTATATGAAAATGGAAAAAAACCGAGGTAAATTTGCCGAAGATTACGCTTGTGAATATTTAATAGAAAAAGGTTACGAAATTATTGACAGAAATTATTCCGAGAAAATTGGGGAACTAGACATAGTTTGCACTTACGAAAATTATTTGGTAATAGTTGAAGTAAAAGCAAGGACTGATGACAAGTTCGGTGCTCCTTCTGATTTTGTAACTTTTGGGAAACAAGACAGAATAAGAAAAACGACAGAAATTTATATCGACAAAAATGATTTGTACGATTATCAGCCTAGATTTGATGTGATAGAAATTTATTTGGATAATTTCAAATTAAATCACTATATTGACGCATTTTAATATTGACAATGGGCTAGTATTTTTATATAATATCAAGGTCAAGCAAATATATTGACACAAAGAGGTTTTAATATGTATAAAGTAGCAGTGCTTACAGTATCAGACAAGGGCTCTCAAGGCAAAAGAGAAGATTTAAGTGGTAAAAAAATTATAGAAATTATCGAAAAAAACGGCTATAAATTAGAAAAATATGATATTGTAGCAGATGAAAAAGAACTTATAAAAGAAAAATTAATCGAGTATTCCAATGAAAATATTGAGTTGATTTTGACTACGGGTGGAACTGGATTTTCAAAAAGAGATGTAACTCCTGAGGCTACATTAGAAGTTTCAGAAAAACTTTGTTTGGGAATTAGTGAAGCGATTAGAAATTATTCGATGACGATTACAAAAAGAGCAATGCTTTCAAGAGCTGTTTCAGTTATTAGAAAAAACTCCCTTATAATAAATATGCCGGGTAGTCCTAAGGCTGTTGAAGAAAGTTTGGAATACATAATTGATACGTTAGATCACGCTTTGAAAATTTTACAAGGCGATGCATCAGAATGTGCGAGAAAATAGTTGTTCATAATTAATTAGTAATGTATAATATATGATAGATAATTGTAGGAGGTATATATGATACAAGCAGGAGATTTTAGAAAAGGCACAACTTTTGAAATGGATGGAGATGTATGGCAAATTATAGATTTCCAACACGTTAAACCAGGAAAAGGTGCAGCTTTTGTAAGAACAAAAATCAGATCAGTTATGACTGGTTCAAACAGAGACATGACATTCAATCCTAACGAAAAATATGAAGAAGCTAGAATTGAAACAAGAGAAATGCAATACTTATACAACGATGGAACTTTATATTATTTCATGGACCCAGAATCTTATGAACAATTACCAATTGATAAAGCTAGTGTTGAAGAAGCTATTCTTTATATAAAGGAAAATGATATGGCAACAATCAAATTTTTCAAAGGTAAAGCATTCCAAGTTTCTCCACCAAACTTTGTTGAGTTAGAAATCACTCAAACAGAACCTGGTATTAAAGGTAACACTGCAACAGGAGCTACAAAACCAGCTACTGTAGAAACAGGTGCTACAGTTAACGTACCTTTATTTGTAAATGAAGGAGATAAAATTAAAATAGATACAAGAACTGGAGAATATTTGTCAAGAGTTTAGTATTTATTGACTTTTAAAGGCGTTTATGATAAAGTAGTACGGTGGATTTTGTCCATACTAATAGAGGAGGTCTAATATGAGAGATAAAGTAATTTTAGAATGTACTGAATGCAAGAGCAGAAATTACACTACTAAAAAGAATAAAAAACTTCACCCTGATAGAGTGGAAACTAACAAGTATTGTAAATTCTGTAAAAAGCACACTCTACACAAGGAAACAAGATAGGAGGAGCTTATGGCAGCGAAAAATACGCAAAATTCTAATCAAAAATCAGCCCAAAAAAATCAAGGATTTTTGAAAGGCGTGAAGACTGAATGGAATAAAATTGTCTGGCCGACACCAAAGGAAACTTTAGAATACTCAATAGTAGTAGTTATAATTTCCTTTATAGTTGCATTAATCGTATACGGATTAGATACTGTGTTCCAACGTTTAATTGGACTATTTATTTAGAAAGGAACAGTATCCACAATGACCGAAAAAAATAACACATTTATTGAAAATGCAACTGAAGATTTTAAGGAACGTGCCAAAGAGGGAAAATGGTATGTAGTACATACTTACTCTGGACACGAAGGTAAAGTAAAAGTTAATATTGAAAAAATGGTAGAAAATCGTGGTTATATCGACGATATATTTGAAGTAGTAGTACCTACTGAAGAATATGTTTCAGAGGTCGGTGGAGCTAAAAAGTTAAAAGAAAGAAAGATCTTCCCCGGTTATGTTTTCGTTAAGATGACAATTACCGATGTCTCATGGTATTTAGTTAGAAATACCAGAGGTGTTACAGGATTTGTAGGACCAGAATCCAAACCTGTAGCAGTTAGTGAAAAGGAAATCAAAAAATTCGCTCTTAAAAATCAATCTTACTCTAAAAAAGAAATTGATGTTAATGTGGGAGACAATGTGAATATTGTTTCTGGAGCATTTAGCGATCAAGTAGGTATTATTGAAGAAATAAATACTGAAAAAGCTATCTGTAAAGTTTTAATTTCCTTGTTCGGCAGAGACACATCTGTTGAAATTAGCTTTGATGATATCGAAAAAATATAAATTTGAATATAAGTTATTTAATTAATTTCATATAGATCGATGTGGGAGGTTAGCCCCGATAACCACAATAGTTTAAGGAGGAACTAATATGGCTAAAAAAGTACAAGCAATAGTAAAGTTACAAATTCCTGCAGGTAAAGCAACACCTGCACCACCAGTAGGTACAGCACTTGGACCTCACGGTGTTAATATAATGCAATTTACAAAAGAGTTTAACGCAAAAACTCAAGACCAAATGGGAATGATTATTCCAGTTGTTATGACTGTATACCAAGACAGATCATTCACATTTATAACAAAAACTCCACCAGCACCAGTTCTTATTAAAAAAGAATTAGGATTAAATTCTGCTTCAGGAGAACCTAATAAAACTAAAGTTGGACAATTAACTAAAGAACAAGTTAAGAAAATTGCTGAAATTAAAATGCCTGACTTAAATGCAGCAAACTTAGAATCTGCTATGAGTATGATTAAAGGTACAGCAAGAAGTATGGGAGTTACAGTAGAAGAATAGTGGGAGATTTAGTTCGTTAGAACCACAAGGAGGATTATATGGCAAAAAAAGGTAAAAAATATCAAGAAAGTGCAAAATTAATTGATAGAACAGTTGAATATAAATTAGACGAAGCAAGTAAATTAGTTGTTGAAACTGCTAAAGCTAAATTTGACGAATCAGTAGAATTACACGCAAAATTAGGTGTAGATAGTAGACACGCTGACCAACAAGTTCGTGGTACTATCGTACTTCCTCATGGTACAGGTAAAGACCAAAAGGTAGCTGTATTTGCAAAAGGTGAAAAAGCTGAAGAAGCAAAAGCTGCAGGAGCAGATTTTGTAGGAGCAGAAGATTTAGCAGAAAAAATCCAAAAAGAAGGTTGGTTAGGATTTGATGTTGCAGTAGCTACTCCAGACATGATGGGTGTAGTAGGTAGAATTGGTAGAATCTTAGGACCTCAAGGTTTAATGCCAAACCCTAAAGCTGGTACAGTAACTATGGATGTTACAAGTGCAATCAAAGAAATCAAAGCTGGTAAAGTTGAATATAGAACTGACAAGAGCAATATTATTCACGTTCCAGTTGGTAAAGTTTCTTTCGGAGAAGAAAAAATTGCTGAAAACATCAATGCGTTAATGCAAGCAATATTGAAAGCAAAACCAGCTTCATCAAAAGGTAAATATATTAGATCTTTAACAATTGCTTCAACAATGGGCCCTGGAATCAAGGTTAATCCATTACAATTTGCGAAAGAATAATATAAACAAGAATTTATTAGCCACCGTTAAGGTGGCTTTTCTTAAATACAGAGGGAAAAATGAAATTATTAAAAGAAGATAAAAAGAAAATTCAAATAGGGATAATAATATTAATTGTTCCTGTCATTTTGGCATATCTTTTGTTCAATGGGAAATCAATAGGAAATGCATTGGGCACTTTTATGGCGATTATATCCCCATTTATTATTGGTGCGGCATTAGCTTTTGTCCTAAATATGCCTATGAATTTTATTGAGAATAAAGTTTTAAAAAAATGGACTTCGAAACCGGGTCTAAAAAGAGCAATATCCCTGTTAATAAGTTTAGTAATAGTTAGTGCAATAATAGCATTTGTAGTGATACTTATAATTCCTAATTTTTTTGAAGCTATTAAATCACTAATCCAAGGAATTCCGGTATTGGTTGAAAAGCTAAGAAAATATCCAGAGGTTGCAAAACAATTAGATAAAATTTACGACACATACGCTATCACAAATACTCATGATTTGGTTGTAAAATTGAAACCTTACTTAACCAAAAATGGATTGGATATATTGAACAATGTGTTTTTTGGAATTAGCACAGTGTTTTCTGTTGTACTTAGTTTTGTAGTGTCGTTCACATTTGCTATTTATTTATTATTTTCAAAAGAAACTTTGAGAAGACAATTTACAGAATTGGCGTATGTTTTCTTCAGTGGAAAAACTGCAAACAAGATTTTAATTTTCTTTAAGGTGGCTTACGAAAAATTTTATTCCTTTTTTAAAGGTCAATTTATCGAAGCGTTTATGCTTGGATTTATGTGCTTTATAGGAATGTATTTGTTGAAGATGCCAAACGCTGCAACTGTTAGTGTGCTAATTGGTTTTGGAGCATTAATTCCATTGGTTGGAGCTATACTAGGAGCTGCATTGGGAGCTTTGATTATTTTAATCGAATCTTTTTCAAAAGCTATTATGTTTGTGATTTTTATAATTGTTCTTCAACAATTTGATGGCAATGTAACTTATCCTAGAATTGTGGGATCGTCTGTAGGGCTACCATCTATTTGGGTGCTAGTTGCAGTTACTATAGGTGCAGCATTAAGCGGTATTGTTGGAATGCTTATTTTTGTTCCGATATTTGCAACAATCTATGAATTATTGTACAGATATAAGAAAAAGAAATTGAAAGATAAAAACATCTGTATTATTGAAGAAAAATAATAAAAAAGTGTTGACATATTCATAGAATATGATATAATAATCAAGTAATTAATTTGGGCTACCGAAGACAGTAGGGACTATTAAAGTTTAATCATCCTACAGAGGAGCATAAGATATGAGTTTATCAGTCTTTCTGTCTTTGGATGGAAAGACTTTTTTAGTGTAGCCTTTTTCATGGAGGTGAAATAATGAAAGAACACGTTTTAAATCAAAAGAAAGCTGTTGTTGATGAAATTAAAGGACACATTAATGATGCTAAATCAATGGTTATCGTTGATTATAGAGGATTAGATGTTAGCGAAGCAACAGAATTAAGAGAAAAATTCAGAAATGAAAATGTATTATTCAAAGTATACAAAAACACAATGATGAATTTTGCTTTTAAAGAATTGGGATTTGATGGATTCTTAGATTACTTATCTGGTCCTAACGCGGTTGCATTCAGTATGGATGATCCAATCGCTGCAGCTAGAATAGCTAAAGAATTCGCAGCAGATCACGAAAATTTAGAAATTAAAGCAGGTTATTTAGGAGACAAATTCTTAGATGTTGAAGGTGTGAAGAAAATCGCATCTATCCCTTCAAGAGAAGTTCTTCTTACAAAAATGCTTGGAAGCTTCAAAGCTCCAGTATCAAAATTTGTATATTTAGCAGATGCTATTGCTAAATCAAAAAAAGAAGGTTCAGAAGAAGCTGAATCAAACGAAACTACTGAAACAGTAGAAGAATAATTAATTAAAATAAAATTTGGAGGTAAAAAATGTCAATAGATGAAATCTTAGAAGCAGTTGAAGGCTTAACTGTTCTTGAATTAAATGAATTAGTAGAAAAAGCAGAAGAAAAATTTGGAGTATCAGCAGCAGCTCCTGTAGCAGCAGCAGGTGCAGCACCAGCAGCAGGTGGAGCAGCAGAAGAAGAAAAATCAGAATTTGATGTAATTTTAGCATCAGTTGGTGACGCTAAGATGAAAGTTATCAAAGCAGTTAAAGACTTAACTGGATTAGGATTAAAAGATGCTAAAGCTATCGTAGACGAAGCTCCTAAAGCAATTAAAGAAGGCGCTTCTAAAGAAGAAGCTGAAGAATTAAAAGCTAAACTTGAAGAAGTTGGAGCTACTATCGAATTAAAATAGTCGATAAATTATGGAGAGGTTATGTATAATAGCCTCTCTTTTTTGGTTGCTTGACAAATCATTTGATTATGATATTATTTAAATATATTGATAAAATGACTATGATGAGATGAGTATGTAATAATTTTTTTAAAGAGAGTCTTAGTTTGGTGGAATAGGATATTAGATTATTGCAGAATATGGTCTTTGAGTTTGAAAAGTTGAATAGCTTATGCTTTTAAATTTTTCCGGGAGCATCCGTTATCAAATGCTAGGCATTAAAGTGCCAAACAATGAGAGAATATTTTATATTCTAAAATTAAGGTGGTAACGCGGATTTTCGCCCTTATATGATGTATGTCATATAAGGGATTTTTTATTTTATTGTAGTTTTATTTAGGAGGGAAATTATGTCAGAAGAAAAGAAATCATATTATATTACTACTCCGATTTATTATCCAAGTAGTAATTTACATTTGGGTCATACTTACACAACAATCATTGCGGACACTTTGAAGAAATTCAAAAAAATCCAAGGCTACGATGTGTTCTTGACTACAGGTACTGATGAACACGGTCAAAAGTTGTATGAAAAAGCAAAAGAAAAAAATATGGGTGATAATCCATTAAATTATATTGATCCAATTGTACAAAGTGCCAAGGATTTGTGGAAAAAGCTAGACATAGACATAGATAGTTTTGTCAGAAGTACAGACAAGGCTCACGAAAAAAATGTTCAAGAAATTTTTCAAAAATTATACGATAAGGGAGATATTTACAAGTCTACTTACAAGGGACATTATTGTGTCGATTGTGAAGCTTTTTGGACAGAATCACAACTAAAGGATGGAAAGTGTCCAGATTGTGGACGTGATGTTCACTATCACGAAGAAGAATCGTACTTTTTCAGATTATCAAAATACAAAGATAGAATATTACAATTGTACAAAGACAACCCAGATTTCTTGAAGCCAGAATCTCGTAAGAACGAAATGGTGAATAACTTTTTAAGTGGTGAATTGGAAGATTTATCAGTATCTCGTACAAGCTTTGACTGGGGAGTTAAGGTTCCATTTGATGATAAGCATATTATTTACGTGTGGATTGATGCGCTTAGCTGTTATTTGACAGGGATTGGATATGGACAAGATGAAGAATTATTTAATAAATTCTGGCCGTGCGATATTCACTTGGTTGGAAAAGAAATTGTAAGATTCCACACAATTATTTGGCCAGCGTTGTTGATGGCGTTGGATCTTCCATTGCCAAAGAGAGTTTTCGCTCATGGATGGATTTTATTTAATGAAGATAAGATGAGTAAATCAAAGGGAAATGTATACTATCCAGAGCCAATCATTGATTTGTACGGTGTAGATGCTTTGAAATACTACATTTTAAGAGATTTTACTTTTGGTAATGATGGTAACTTTACGACAGAAAGATTTATGAACAGATTTAATTCAGATTTGGTAAATGATTTGGGCAATCTTGTAAGTAGATCAGTTTCAATGGTTGAAAAATATTTTGATGGTGTTATCCCACAACCAAATGACAACAACGATATTGACAAGAGTTTAATATCTGTGGTCGAAGGATGCCAAGGAAAAGTTGAAGAGTTATTGGAAGAACTTGATTTTTCAAATGCACTTGAAGAAATTTGGAAAGTTGTTAGAAGGGCTAATAAATATATTGATGAAACAACTCCATGGATTTTGATTAAAGAAGACCCAGAAAGATTGAAAACTGTTCTGTATAATTTGATGGATGCAATAAGAGTTATTTGTATATTAACTTCTCCATTTATCACAGAAACTAGCGAAAAAATCAAAGAACAAATCGGTATTTCTGAAATCAAATGGGAAGATGGAAAAGTGTTTGGTAAAACTATCGCTGGAACTAAGGTTCAAAGAGGAGAAAACTTGTTCAATAGATTAGACATCAAGAAAGAAACTGAACGATTGAACGAAGTTAACGACAAATTAATCGAAGAAAGAACTGGTAAAAAAGTTTCTGAACTAAGAGACAATAACAAAGAAGAAGCTCCTAAAGAATCTAAGAAAAAATCAAAGAAAGCTAAGACAAAAGAAGAAATCATTATAGATGATTTTGACAAGCTTGATTTGAGGGTTGGACAAATTGTAGAAGCAAAGCAACATCCAGATGCCGATAAACTTTTGGTTTTCAAGGTTAAAATCGGAGAAGAAACAAGACAAATAGTTTCTGGTATCAAAAACTGGTACGAACCAGATGATTTGATAGGCAAAAAGGTTATTGTAGTGTACAATTTGAAGCCTGTAAAATTGAGAGGAGTAGAATCTCAAGGTATGCTTCTTGCGGCAAGTAAGGGCGATAAATTGACTATGGTAAGCTTACTTGATTCGGAATTTGAAGATGGAGCGACTGTATCCTAATGGGAGATTATGTAATATACGATACACATTGTCACTTGACAGATGAAAAATTTGATTTTGATAGGGATAAAATAATTGAAAACCTAAAATCTAATTCTGTTGTAAAAGCTATGCTTCCAAGTGACAATGTAGAAAACTCCATTAAAGCCATAGAATTGTCAGGAAAATATGATTTCTTGTACAATGCTGTGGGGATTCACCCTGAAGAAGATAGCAGATTTACGGATGAAGATATTTCTAGGATAGAAGAGTTGGCTGATAATCCAAAATGCAAAGCAATCGGAGAAATTGGGCTAGATTATCATTATGAACACGACAAGGACAAGCAAAAATATCTATTTGAAAAGCAAATGCAAATCGCCGAAAGAAAAAACTTGCCTGTAATTATTCATACAAGAGATGCAATCCAAGACACATACGATATCTTGAAGAAATATCCTAATGTTAGAGGAATAATGCACTCTTATTCTGGAAGTTATGAAATGGCAATGAAATTTATTGATTTGGGATATTATATTTCATTTAGTGGAGTTGTAACTTTTAAGAATGCTAGAAATGTCAAGGAAACTTGTGAGAGATTACCTATCAATAAAATTTTAGTAGAAACGGATTCTCCTTATCTGACGCCTCATCCATATCGTGGGAAAAGAAATGAACCTAAATATGTGAATTTGGTTTTACAAGAGGTTAGTTTGTTGAAAAAAATGTCGGAAAAAGAAGCGGCACAAATCATTTGCAATAATGCTGATGATATTTTTGGATGGTAAATTATGATAAAAGAAATAATAGTTGTAGAAGGAAGAGACGATGAGCAAAGAGTCAAGAGAGCATTAGATTGTGAAGTGATTTGCACTGGTGGGATTTATTTTAGCGACAAATTACTCAAAAGACTCAAAAAAATCGACCAAGATAGAGGGATAATAATCCTAACGGATCCAGACTATGCAGGAAATAAAATCAGAAAAAGAATTAATGATTTTATTCCAAACGCTAAAAACGCATTTATAGCACAAGATTTGTGTATCAAAGATGAGGATATCGGAATTGAAAATGCAAAAGAAGAAGACATTATAATAGCCATAGAAAACGCTCATCCTTCAATGATTGATTCTAAGAATGAATACACGATGGATGATATGATTTACTATGGATTAGTAGGAGAAGGATCCAAATCGCTTAGAATAAAAGTCGGTAAAATTTTAAATATTGGTTACGGCAATGCAAAAGCCTTTCTTAGAATGCTAAATAATTACAATATTTCAAGAGAAAAATTAGAGGAGGCTATTAAAAGATGAGTTATAGACTACATCAACCTTCCTACATTAAAGAAATATTGGACAAATTTGGATTTAAGTTCTCAAAGGCTTTGGGGCAAAATTTTCTAATCGATGGAAATTTGATTGAAAATATTATCGACTATTCTGATATCACAGAAGATGATTACGTTATTGAGATTGGCCCTGGTTTTGGAACATTAACAGAAAGACTTGTCGACAAATGCAATTTTTTGTATTCGATAGAAATAGATTCAAGACTTATGGATGTTTTGAAATACACTGTTGGAGATAGAGATAATTTTAAAATAATAAACGAAGATGTGTTGAAGGTAGATTTGAATGAACTTAATCATGGAGATAAAAAATTCAAAGTGGTTGCGAATCTTCCTTATTACATCACAACACCAATTATTGAGCATTTGTTTAATTACAGAGATATTATTGAATCAATCACTGTTATGGTTCAAAAAGAAGTGGCAAATAGAATGGTAGCTGATGTGGGAAGTAAGGATTACGCATCATTGAGTTTGTTTGTAAAACAAAATAGCGATGCTAAAATAATACTTAATGCTCCAAAAACTGTGTTCATGCCACAGCCAAAAGTAGACAGTGCAGTTGTAAATATGAAGCTTAAAAAATTAGATGAAGACATCGACCAAGAACTTCTTCGTCAATTAATCAGATCGGGTTTTAGCAAAAGAAGAAAAACAATAGTAAACAGTTTTACTAGTGGGTTTGTGAATGTTGACAAGGAGAAATTAAAGTCCATTCTTCAAGAGTTAGGTTTAAAAGAGAATTTGAGAGCTGAGAATTTGTCATTGGAAGATTACAAAAATATTGTAAAGAAGTTGAATGATATTGATTAGGATTTTCAAATAAGGGTATATATAAAATACAGACTTTTAAGGAGGTATTTTTATGAAAGACGTAGTAATTTATACAAGTGATGGATGTCAATATTGCCACGCTGCAAAAGATTATATGGATGAAAACAACGTAAAATATACAGAAAAAAATATATCACAAGATCAAGAAGCTAGAAAAGAACTTATGAAAAAAGGTCACATGGGAGTTCCTGTTACAATCATAGGTGATGAAGAAATAGTTGGATTTGATCAAGCTAAATTAAAAGAAGCTTTAGGATTATAAAAAACAAAAACTACTTGTCAATCGACAGGTAGTTTTTTTATGTAAAAACCCGCTTTAATCAGCGGGTATAATATTAGTTTTGGTTTAATTGTTCTAATAGATAGTTTACATCTAGTCCGTGAACCATACAAGCTTCTTCTAAGCTTTCCATTTGGCTGGCTGGACAACCTATACAAGATAATCCGTTTCTAAACAAAACTTCTACAGAATCTGGATTGTTTCTAATAATATCTCCGATTAACATATCTTTAGTAATTTCCATAAAATCACCCTTTCATCATTTATATTCTTATTATAATATAAGCTTTCAGTTCATTCAAGTAAAATTATTTATGATCTATGTTATAATTTAATATGAAATAGAAATATAGGTGGTGAGGAATATGATGGATGAAAAATTTGAACGTCATGAAATAGATATGGATTTGCTTAACAAATATCTAGAAGACAAAGATTATTTAAAACTTAAAAATCAAATTCAAAAATACAACCCGGTAGATATTACAGATTATATTGAATCATTGGATTTAAAAAGTGCAATGCTTGTGTTCAGGTTATTGAACAAAGATGATTGTATCGATGTGTTTTCTCATATGGAAAAGGATCATCGAACAAGGCTTTTGGAAGCATTCAGTGATAAAGAAGTTAAATTCATAGTAGACGAACTATATTTTGACGATATGATTGACTTAATCGAAGAAATGCCGGCAGGAATTGTGAAAAAAGTTCTAAGACATACCGACAAAAGCGAAAGAAATTTGATTAATCAATTCTTAAATTATCCAGAAGATTCAGCGGGATCTTTGATGACAATAGAATATATTGAATTGAGATCTTATTATACTGTAAGGAAAGCTCTTGAAGTCATTAAGAAAACAGGGGTGGACAAGCAGACCGTCTATACATGTTTTGTAACAAACGAAAAGAAAACACTACTTGGGTTTGTTTCTTTGAGAACAATTGTAACTAATGAACCAGAAACGTTGATTGAAGACTTGATGGACGAAGATGTTATTTACGTTCACACTGATGATGACCAAGAAACAGTAGCAGATGTATTCAAAAAATACGGATTCGTTGTTCTTCCTGTCGTAGATAACGAAAAAAGACTTACTGGTATCATAACAGTTGACGATATCATGGAAGTTATGGAACAAGAGGCTACAGAAGACTTTCAAATCATGGCAGGTATGAGTCCAGATGAAGATGATTATTTGGATCAAGGCGTGTTTAATTTGGCAAAAAAACGTATTGCCTGGCTTTTGATACTTATGGTTTCTGCTACATTTACAGGTTCAATAATGACTCACTACGAATCATTATTGGGACAAGCGATAATACTTACAGCATTTATTCCTATGATAATGGATACGGGTGGAAACTCTGGTTCACAATCATCAACGCTGATTATACGTGGACTTGCTACAGGAGAAATCAGCACAAAAGATTGGCTAAAAGTATTTTTTAAAGAATTTAGAGTAGCGTTAGTAGTCTCAGTAGTCATGAGTATTGTTTGTTTCATAAAAACTATGGTTGTCGATAAAGTATCAGTTCCTATCGGATTGGTTGTATCTTTGACTTTGATATTTACAATAGTGACTGCAAAATTAATCGGTGGGATGTTGCCAATTATTGCCAAAAAGTTAAAATTAGATCCAGCGATTATGGCGGGACCGTTGATTACTACGGTTGTAGATGCATTGAGTTTGTTGATCTATTTTGAAATGGCACACATTGCTTTGGGGATCTAATTAGAAAAAATTAACAAAAACTATTGACATATTTTTAATATTACTGTAAAATATTTTATTTAATTTGACTTTAGAGTGATAGAGTGATATAATACTACTAACGACGATCTGTTAGGAGGAATAACGTGAAGGAAATTAACGATTTGAACATGATTAGAAGTCAGGTGCGAAGTAATATTGGAAAAGATGTTATTGTCGAGGCAGATAAAGGACGAAATAAAATTGTAACAAACAAAGGAACTATCAGCCAAGTGTTCCCAAGTTTATTTACAATAAAAATAACTAACGAATATGATTCAGAAAGAACAATATCATATACTTACTCAGATATACTTACATCAACAGTAAAGTTAGAATTATGTTAAAAAACGACCGGAAGGTCGTTTTTTTAGTTTGATTTAACATTTAAACAATAGTATAATTTATTAATAGAGGTGTAATATGAAGTTAAAATTATATATGTCAGAAAAATGCCCAGATTGCGTAGATGTAATCGAAATTTTAAAAAATGCCAATATTGATTATGAAGAAATCAATATTACAGATTCTATGAAAAATCTCAAAGAATTTTTTACTTATAGAGATAATAGAAAAGAATTTGAATCAATTGTTAAGGATAACAAAGTAGGTGTTCCTATGATAACTGATGGCGAAAAGATAGTATTTTTTGAAAAATTAGAAGATTTAAGAGTATTTGATGAAGGTTAATAGCTATGCCAAGATAAATCTGTCATTGGATGTTCTTGGTTTAAGGGAAGATGGATATCATAATATCGATACAGTTATGAATCTGATAGATCTTCACGATATTATGGATATAAATCGTAATAGTACTTACGAATTGAATTTAAGCTCCAATAATCCTGATTTTCCAACTGATAAAACTAATTTGATATGTAAATTATTTGAGAATTTAAAAAAGTTCAGAGAAATAAACTGTGGTTATGATGTGTTCGTCGACAAACAAATTCCTATATCAGCAGGTCTTGCTGGAGGAAGTTCCAATGCATGTGAGTTTTTGATGTATGTGAATGATGATTTATCACTTAATCTTTCTGATCAAGAAATCAAAGAAATCTGTAGATTGACAGGGGCGGATACTTTTTATTTTACTAACAAAAAATGTGTCAGAGCAAAGGGAATAGGAAATGAGTTTGTCAGATTATCTGATTTTTCTAATAAAAATATAATAATTGTAAATAATGGAATGAGCATATCTTCGAAAGATGTGTATGATAATTTGAAAGAGTCAAATGGTGGTCTTGGTAAAGTTTCCGTTGCTATTGATAGTCGTGATTATGAAACTTTTTATAGGGAAGCATTTAACACGATGGAAAGTGTATCAGAAAAATTAGTAGAAGAAATCTCAATTATAAAAGAACAGTTATATGAATTGGGAGCGAATTTGGCACTTATGAGTGGATCAGGACCAACTGTTTTTGGTATTTTTGAAAACTATAACGACTTTGAAAATTGCTACAATAAATTAAAGGACAAATATAAGTATGTATTCAAAACAAAAACCTTATAACAAAATAGGATTCGTGGATTCTGGTTTGGGCGGGCTTACTGTATTCAAAAAAGTTAAGAAGATTATGCCTAATAAGGAATATATATATTTTGCTGATAGTGCAAATGTCCCTTACGGTTCTAAAACCAGAGAACAAATGCTTAAGATTTCTGAGAATATTGTGAGGTTTTTCAATGAACAACAGATAGATTTACTTGTCGTAGCTTGTAATACGTTAACATCAATTGCATTGGATTATATGAAATCAATTGCAAATTTTGATATAATTGGAGTTGTTGAATACGGTGTTAAATCTGCTTTAAAAACTACTTCTAATAAAAAAGTAGGAGTAATAGCAACTAAAGCTACAGTAGACAATGGTTTATATAAAAAATTATTAGAACAAAAAGGCATTGAAGTTTGCCAATCTGCGTGTTTTGATTTTGTAGGATTTGTTGAAGAAAACTGCAAAGATAAAGAAAAGATTTTAAAAAAAGTCGAAGAATATTTGAAACCTATTGTAGATTTTGGCGCAGACACCATAATTTTGGGATGTACACATTATCCTGTTCTAATTGAATACCTTAAACAATATACAGGAGATAATATTACATTTGTAGATCCTGCAGATTTACTAAGTGAAGATATTTATGAGATTTGCGGGAACTATCAAAATATATGTGACACAAAATATTTTGTCACAAAAAATCCATTTGATTTTAAAATTAATGGATCTAAAATTATAGGACAACCTATAGAAAAAGTTACAGAAATGGAGTGATTTTATGGAATTGAATTACGAAAAGAAAAGTATCTGGGAAGTTGTAGATGAAAAAGAACACGACGAAATCTACGCTTATGGCGAAAGATACAAAAACTTCTTAGATAGTTGCAAAACTGAAAGAGAAGCTACAGAATTTATAGTTAATCAAGCAAAAGAACACGGATTTGTTGAATTGAATGAAGCGTTAAAAGGACAAATCAAAAAAGGCGATAAAATTTATATAAATAATAAGGACAAATCATGCGTATTAGTAGTTATTGGTGATGATATAAATGAAGGACTTAATATAGTTGGATCACACTTAGATTGCCCAAGATTAGATGTTAGAGCTGTACCATTTTCAGAAGATAAAAACATCTTAATGATGAAGACACATTACTACGGCGGAATCAAAAAACATCAATGGACTACAATCCCATTGGCAATGCATGGAGTAATCTTTACAAATGAAGGCAAAAGAGTTGAAATCAAAATCGGCGAAAAAGAAGACGAACCAGTTTTCTACATCACTGAACTATTAGCTCACTTATCTAAAGATTTGAACTCAAAAACATTGGGTCAAGCAATTGAAGGTGAAAAATTAGCTATAATAGCAGGTCATGATAGCTATAATTTTAAAGATGAAAAAGAAAACCCAATCAAAAAATGTATTTTAAAATACTTGAACGAAAAATATGGAATAACAGAATCTGATTTCCAAGTAGCAGAATTAGAAATTGTACCAGCTACTAAAGCAAGAGACGTTGGATTTGACGGTGCTATGATTGCATCTCACGGTCATGACGACAGAGTATGTGCTTACGCAACATTAGAAGCAATTCTTAAAGTTGAAAATCCTAAGAGAACAGCAGTAGCTTTATTCGTAGATAAAGAAGAAATAGGTTCAGTTGGTAATACATCAATGAATGCACCATACATGGGAAACATGATTGCAGAAATATCTAATAACCAACATGAAAATTACAGTGATTTAACAATGAGAAGAATTATGGCTAATTCAAAAGTGTTATCAGCAGATGTAACAGCAGCGATCGATCCATTGTATGCTGATGCAACAGAAGATTCTAATACAGCTTTAAGTGGATGTGGAATTTCATTGGCAAAATTCACAGGACACGGTGGAAAGTTCAGCTCAAATGATGCCAACCCAGAATTCTTAAATGAATTAAGACAATTATTCAAAGAAGAAAAAGTAATGTGGCAAACAACTGAACTTGGTAAAATAGACCAAGGTGGTGGAGGAACAATAGCCTTCATACTTGCAAACCAAGGAGCAGAAGTAGTTGACATCGGAACAGCTATGCTATCAATGCATGCACCAGTAGAATTATTATCAAAAGCTGACTGCTACATGACAAGCAAAGCATACCACGCATTCTTAAAATAATATAAAGTAAATTTATAAAGCACTTGACAATTAGCTTTTATATTGATATTATATAAAAGCACTTTGAGTTAAGTGCTTTTTAAATTACTTAAAACAAAGTAATGCATGTAAAACGAAAATAAAAAAAGTTTTACAAAACACTTGACAAAATGAAATGATGATAGTAAACTATAATAGTTCACTAAAGTAACATTTCAAGAAAACACATTTTGAAAGAAAAATA
>NZ_JBDLBQ010000008.1:0-81629 GCF_046255015.1 Finegoldia dalianensis | reverse complement strand
TAGAAGAAGGCGTAGAAATGGTAATGCCAGGAGATAACGCAAAATTCATAATCGAATTAATCACTCCAATCGCAATCGAAGAAGGATTAAGATTTGCCATCAGAGAAGGCGGAAGAACAGTAGGAGCAGGCGTTGTTTCTAAAATTATAGAATAATAACCTTAATTAAGGTAGATAAATTAGACAAGCTGAGCATCCGTTTTTAATGGATGCTCTGATTTTTTAAAGGAGGATTTTATGAACGATTTAACAAAAATATTATTTGACTATTTTAAGGATAACGATATAGACCCAAACAAAGTTGCAAATTTAATTGAAGATGCAAAGATTAATGTGCTTGATGAAATGTTCGGAGAAAAAGGAGAATGGGTGCTTAAAAAACTTGGCAGCGTTGAAAGCTTTGATAAGGAAAAAATCTTCCATTCAATAGCCCAAACATCCGATTCTGCAGAAGCAAAGATGAATACTTCTGATGTGAACATTATTGTTGAAGATGTGTTGAAGAAAATGAAATCTATCAAGAGAAATGTATATCCAACAAAAGAAATCAGAGGATATGTTGAAGAAGCATTAAAAGAAGAAGGCTACAAAAAAGTATTAGAAGCTTACCAAGACAATTAATGTGAAATATGAGAGTGCAGATTGTCCTGCACTCTTTTTTAATAAAATTATATATTAAAAAAATCTCAAATAGTGTATAATAATATTAAATATCAAAGGAGGAGTTTATGAATAAAACGAAGAACAAAAGTTTGTGGACATTTATCATTGGTGTGGTGTGTCTTATAATTGCTTTTATATTGAAGGATTTTCAGTTCGATTTCTTGGGAAATCTGAGACCTATTGGATTAGTGACGGTATATATTTGCCCGATTTTAGGAATAATTGGAATTGTTTTTTCTTTGATTGAAAAAAGTGTTCCAAAAGCTATTTTGAATTTTTTGTTAGTGTTAGCGTTTCCAATAGTTATGTTTGTGGGAAATATGCTAATTAGGTAGTATTTGATAATAAAATTTTTTATAAATTTATTAGTTATTATGGTATCATAGTAGTATATTAAATTAATGGAGGAGAAAATGTTGATTAAAAATTTGAAAAAACTTACACTAGCCGCATTGGTTATTTCTTTTATGATTCCAGAGGGTGTGTCTAGCGCAAATGTTGAAAATGTTACGAGGATTGCAGGAAAAGATAGGATTGCTACTTCCATTGAAATTTCAAAAGCGATGTTCAATGAATCGGACAATGTTGTACTTGCTAGTGGATTTAACTTTGCTGATGCTTTATCAGCGGGGCAACTTGCTGCGGCGTTAAATGCACCACTTATTTTGTCAAAAGATCAATTGGACAGTAAAACTAGCGATGAAATTGCTAAGCTAAAACCAAAAAATATCTACATTGTTGGCGGAGAAACGGCGTTGAGTTCAAATATTGAAGAATCCGTAAAATCCGTTGTAAATGATATTAACATTGAAAGACTTAAAGGCAACGACAGATACGAAACTTCAGTGAAGGTTATGGAAAAAACCAAAGAGTTTGTCGACGCAGAATACTTATTGATAGCAAGTGGAAAAAACTTCCCTGATGCTCTTAGTGCTACTAGTTTCATGGCAGATCACAAGGCGTTGATGGTTCTTAGTGATGGTAATTCTTATCCGAAATCCGATTTACAAGAAATCGCAATTGGTGGAGTTAACCAACTTCCGTTGAACGGTTTTACCGGAGAAAGAATTGCAGGAAATGACAGATATCAAACAGCGTTGGCTATAGCAAGACGTTCATTTGAAAATAATGAAAATGCTATATTGGCAAATTCAAAAGTTTTTGCAGATAGTTTGTCTGCGGTAAGCGTTGCGAAAAATTACAAGGCGCCTATTATTTTGACTGACAATGAAAATTTGACACAATCAACTAAGAGTTATCTAGAAAATATGAATTCTGTAACTATTATTGGTGGGGAAAAGTCTATATCGAGCAATATATTTTCGAATCCTACTGCTGAAGAAGTAAATGAGATG
Organism: Finegoldia dalianensis; assembly: GCF_046255015.1. NCBI lineage: Bacteria > Bacillati > Bacillota > Tissierellia > Tissierellales > Peptoniphilaceae > Finegoldia > Finegoldia dalianensis. Next base: position 79,612 of record NZ_JBDLBQ010000008.1, on the reverse strand, counting down.
AAAAGACTTGAAAATGAAAGAAAAGCCAGGGAAGAACAAGCTAGAAAGCAAAGGGAATTGGAACTTAAAAAGCAAGAACAAGCCAAAAAAGAAGCTTCCAAACCAACCAAACCTAACTACATCTACCAAGATGGATACGGTCCTGTTGGTGAAGGAAGAATAAAAGGAAATATGAATTCGATGATTTATCATCTTCCCGGACAAAGAGACTACAACAAGATTAAACCAAGTCATATAAGATATTTTAGAACAGAAAAAGAAGCTCGTGCTGCAGGTTTCAGAAGAGCTTTGAGATAATAGAGAATGCTTCGTTATTAACGAAGCATTTTTTAATTGCAATAACAAATCTCATTTGGGTATATATATGTAAGGAAGTGATTAAATGAGAATTTTGTATGCGATTAAAAATATGGAAATTTGTATCAACAGTGTTGGTGCGAGGATCGAACAGTTTAAAATAGACGATGTAAATATGATTGATGATTTGAAAATCTGTATTCCAAATTACGGTGTGGACAAGACTTTTCGTTATCCGACTGATGGGCTTTTCGTAGATGAAGAATACGATGTTGTGAGCAAGTCTGAGGATATGTGCGTTCTAAGATGTGTGTGTGAGGGGATTGAAAGTTTTGTTGTGTATCAATTCACAAATGACAGCGTGAGTGTTAATGTGAATGTGATTAACAATTCCGACCACACAATTAAAATGAATCCAGCAGTTGTAATTGATTGGAAAAATAAATTGGAAAGTCAAAATATTGTAAGTGAGATTTCTGGATACAAATTAGAATCTACAAGTGATTTTGTGGACGGGAATTGTTCTTATTATGTGTCTAATTTGAACAGGGATTCAGTTGGTCCAAAGTTTGGTTTGAAAAGCGGCGAGAAATGTTCTATTTCTGCTAAGATTAGGATAGTTTCGTGATTTATCGCCATCGTGGGATATAAATTTCTGTGCTATTTTATGATATAATAATAAGATAACGGAGGTGGGATTATTAATACGATTGATTATAAATCTTTAATGAAAATTTCATTAAAAGCTCTGATGGTTTATGTTGTGAGCTTATTTTTATTTCCATTTGGATTTATTGTGTTGCCTTCTTATTTTATTAAGTTAGGATTGGAAAAAGATAACAGATTGGCTCTGATATCTTTCGGGATATTTTTTGTGTTGAGTTTGGTTGTGTCGACTCCTTTGATTGCTATTCCTGTCGGATTGTACATAATTTTGGTGTTCTATTCGATTTTGAATTTGCTAAGTTCAGGATTTTCTGACACACAGGCTATAACGATTAGTTTCGTTGGAATTTGTGTTTTCGTTTTGTTGACGAATTTCCTTTTGAAACTAAATGCAGATATGTCGATTGCAGATGTGATTAACGTAAAGTTGAATGATTTCATGAAGGTTTTGAGTTCTGTGAAGATGGACGAGGAAATGATGAAGTCTTTTAAAATTATGTTTGAACAATCATCTAAGCTTATTGTAAGGGCTGTGTATGCAATTTTGGGACTTATCGCTTTTTATACAAGTGTGTTGAATGTGTATATTCCACAAAAATCTAAGGAACATCAGTTTCACGATTTCAGAATAGACACGAAATTCACAATAGCTATGGTAGCTTTGGTGTTGATTTCGGGAATTGTTTATTTTGTGAATAAGGATTTAGGAAATTATTTGTTGTATAATTTGTCGGTTTTCGGAATTAGTTCGTACTTATTGGGAGGAATTGCTTTGATGTTTTCATATTTGAAATCATTATCGACTCCTTTTAAGGTGTTGACTGTGTTGGTTTCTGTTGCAATTCAACCGTTTATTTATATTTTGGCATTCTTAGGGGCTTTGAATAGCTTTAAAGATTTGAGAAAGAAGGAAAACAATGAAAGAGCTTAAATATTCGCTGAAACATTTGATTGTACAAGCAGTTTTGTTGGTGATACTTTCTGCGATTTTGTTTTATTTTCAAAATATCATAGGAACTTTGGCTTTTATTGCTTCGGCTTTTATGATTGTGGATCAATACACATACATCAATAATAAGAATAAAAAGGTTGAGGAGAAGATTATTAATCTTAATAATGAGTTTACAGATATTACAAAAAATGCTGTATTCAAGGTTCCTTTTCCACTTTTGATTCTCAACGATAAGAATAAAATTAGCTGGTTTAACACTTATTTTAAGGATTTGGCTGATGATGAGATTGAGATTTTCAATAATGAAGTCGAAAAAATTCTGGATTTGAAGACTGTAAAAGACGATGAAGATAACTTGGATTATTATGAAACTCAAGTTGATGGCAAATACTACAGATTTTATCCTGTTACTATAAAAGATAGTGAAGACAAGGATTTGACTTTGCTTTATGGAATCGACAACACTGCTTTCATGGATGTTGTGACGCTTTTGGATGAAAAAAGACTGGGACTTGTCGATATTTTCATAGATAATTACGACGAAGCACGTAACAGCATTAAGGAAGAAGAAAGAACGAGAGTGTTCTCAGATGTTGAAAATATTTTGCAAGATTTTGCGAGAGAACACAATGCGTATATCAGAAAATACGAATCGGATAAGTTCTCAATGATTGTCGAAAAACACGAGCTTGAAAATATTATGCAACAAAAATTCTCTGTGTTAGATATGATTAAGGAAATCCAAAACACTAATAATGTTCCTGTTACTTTGAGTATTGGAGCATCAATTATTGGAGATAATCCTTATGAAATTCATGAAAAATCCAGATCTTGTTTGGATGTTGCATTAGGCCGTGGTGGTGACCAAGCAGTGGTTGACACAGGGGAATTAAAATATTTCGGTGGCAAGAACAAGGCCGTTGAAAAACGTAACAAGGTTAAGGCAAGAGTTGTGTCACATGCATTGAAGCAACTTATTGTACAAAGCTCCAATGTGTTTATTATGGGACACAGAAATCCAGACATGGACTCTATTGGCTCTAGTTTGGGAATGTTGGAAGCGTGCAGGATTAACAACAAGGAATGCTACATTATTTTAAATGAGGTTGGCCCTCAAATCGAAAATATTTATAATGCAGTTCTTGAAGAAAAACCGGATTACAAGAAATATTTTGTGAAGAATGCATTTGCTAAGGAAAATTGCAACAGCAATAGTTTGGTGATTATTTGCGATAATCACAGAAGAAACTCTGTTGAATGCCAAGAAATTATGGATATTGCGAAAAATATCGTGGTCATCGATCACCACAGAAGAAGTTCCGATTATATTAAAGAAACGTCGTTGACTTATTTGGAACCTTACGCATCTAGTGCATCTGAAATGGTGACAGAAGTGTTGTTTTATATGACAGAAAAACTAGAGATTCCAAAAATTGTTGCAGAAGCATTACTTGCAGGAATAACTGTGGATACGAAGAATTTCTTCTATCAAACAGGTGTTAGAACTTTTGAAGCGGCGTCTATATTGAAAAGACAAGGTGCGGATAGTGTCAAGGTTAAGAAACTTTTCAAGGACGATGAGAGAACTATCAAACTAAAATCTGACGTAATCGCTTCATCGAAAATGTATAAAGATAATATCGCCATCGGAAGATTGGAAGAAGAAGTGGACGAATCCATTTTGGTTGCGGCACAATCAGCAGATGATTTGCTCAACATTTTGGGAGTGGAAGCTTCGTTTGTGTTGGCGAAAATAAAGGATAAAATTCATGTTAGTGCGAGAAGTTTGGGCAAAATCTCCGTACAATTGGTTTTGGAAAAAGTTGGAGGTGGAGGTCACCTTACAAGTGCGGGTGCGCAATTAGAATGTAGCATGGATGAGGCAGAAGAAAAGATAAAACAAGCAATTGATGAATATATCAAGGAGGATATAGATGAAAGTTATATTGACTAGTGATGTAGAAAAGCTTGGAAAAGCTGGAGAAATGGTTAATGCAAAGACTGGTTTTGCGAGAAATTTTCTACTACCAAATAAATTAGCAGTACAAGCTACAAAAGAAAACATCAAAATTTGGGAAGAAAAACAAGCAGAATTAAGAGCGATTGAAAGAGAAAACATCAAAAACGCTAATGAATTGAAAGAAAAAATCGAAAACACAAAAGTTAAGATTATCGCCAAAACAGGTGAAGGTGACAGACTTTTCGGTTCAATCACTTCAATGGATATAGAAAAAGCATTGAAGGAGCAACACGGTTTGGATGTTGATAAGAAAAAAATTGAAATGAAAGACAACATCAAATCTTTGGGAACATTTAACGTTATAGTTAAGGTATACCCAGATATTAACGCTAACTTGGAAGTAATTGTAGACAAAGAATAATTTTAAAATACACGACAGAAAGGCGGTGAGGTAATGGAAAATCAACAAAATATTATGCCGTGCGATTTGGAAGCTGAGAGAAGTGTAATCGGTGCGATGATAATCGACGAGACAGCTGTGGATGATGCGGCAGAAATCGTGGAGCCGGTGGATTTTTATTCTACGAAATACCAAGAAATCTATAAGGCGATTTTGCAAGTAATTGACGAGAAAAAGCCTGTGGATTATATTACATTGGAAGACAAATTAAAATCCAATAATATGTACGAAATTATCGGCGGGATTGATGAGCTTATAAGCATTTCGGAAGCTGTAGGAAGTGCTGTGAATGTAAAATACTATGCAGATATTATCAAAAGCAAGGCTATTATCAGAAATTTGATGCGCGTGTCACAAGATGTGATTGATATGTCCATTGCCAACAATTCCGTTGGCGAAGTTTTAGAATACGCTGAAAGCAATATTTTCAAAATCAGTCAGAATAGAAACCACCAAGATTTGGTTAAAATTCAAGAAATGTTGGAGCCAACTCTTGCAAAGATCGGCGAAATGAGTATGAGCCAAGGACAATTGACAGGCGTTACGACTGGGTTGATTGACTTGGATAGACAACTTTCAGGTCTTCAAAACTCAGATTTGATTTTACTTGCAGCGCGTCCTGCAATGGGTAAAACATCACTTGCACTTAACATTGCATACAAGGCTAGTATCAAGCATCAAGTTGCGATTTTTTCTCTTGAAATGAGTAAGATGCAATTGACTCAAAGATTATTGTCCGCGCTTAGTAACATTAATCTGTCAGAACTTGTGTCTGGTAGAGTTACTGAGTGGACAAATCTCGGACAAGCAGCACAATTATTAGCAGAAACAAATATGCATGTCGATGATACTTCATCGATTTCATTGAATGAGCTTCGTTCCAAATGCAGAAAATTAAAAGCGCGTAGTGATTTGGATTTGGTGATTATAGATTATTTGCAACTTATGACGACAAACTCCAGAAGTGAGAACAGACAACAAGAAATTTCCACGATTTCAAGAGGACTCAAAGGATTGGCGAAGGAATTAAATTGTCCAATTCTAGCGTTGAGTCAGTTGTCACGTGCGCCTGACCAAAGACCAAACCACAGACCGGTCATGAGTGACCTTCGTGAATCTGGGGCGATCGAACAAGACGCGGATGTTGTGTTGATGTTGTATCGTGATGATTATTACGATCCAGAAACGGATAAGCCAAACATCGCAGAAATTATCGTCGCAAAACACAGAAACGGTCCAACGGGAACTGTGGATACTTTATTCGACAAGGAACACACGAAGTTTATGGATTTGGACAAACAAATGCCCGATGTAGGAGCGTTTGACAAATGATAACTACTGAGAGGTTAACGTTAGAAGATTTTACATTGGACGATGCATTTGAGATCGAACAATGGGGAAAACACACAGACGAACGACTAATCGATTACAACTTGTCCGATTTGGACGATTTTGAAATAAAAATGTGGTATCGCCAAAAAAGAGAAATGAAAACGCAAAAATATTTTGCGATTAGGAATAAATCCCGAAAATTGGTGGGATATGTGGGGCTGAAACAATACGACAAGTTCACGAAAACGGCGTTTTTGGGTATTGTTTTGGATCCAAATGAAATGGACAAATCATACGGCGAAGAATCCATAAAGGCTTTGATTAACATGGGATTTACAGTTTACGGGCTGGACAGGATTTTCTTAAATGTGAATAATTTCAACAAAAGAGCGATAAAATGTTACGAAAAATGTGGATTCAGGAAGTTTTGTAGTTACGAAGAAGTGTTCGAAAATCAAAGATTGGACACACATGATGAAGAATTTGATGAGTTTTTCATAGTCAAAGACGGGACAATTTTTTCGAAGAACACTACGATGGCGATTGATAATAAGAGGTGATTTTATGAAATATAGTGTAGAAAAATTTAAAATAGATTTGGGCGAAACACCTATTGAAAATATATTTTTGAATCAATATCTTCAAGTGGCCACAGGAAATCAACTAAAAGTGTATTTGTATGCCTACAAGCTTGCCAAGGATACCTCTGCAAACGTGGATATTTCAGATGAGGAAATCGCAAAGGCGTTGGATTTGACTGAAAGCGAAGTATCTGAGTGTTGGAACTATTGGTTGGATGAGGGAATTATCAAACGATACACTGACGCACAAACGCAAACTAATCACACGGTTTTTTTGAGTTTGAGACAATTGTATCTTGGAATTACAAATCCTGAGCCAGATGAATCTCAGAAGACTTACATTCCACAAAACAGCCAAGAAATCAAAGAAATGTTCAGAGACATCGAAGACATCAGGGATATGGAGTTATCCAAATCAGAAATGGAAAGAATTTTGGAACACATTTCCACTTATCACCAAACACCAGAGTTGGTGGTGACGGCTTTTCATTATTGCACAACTAATCCGAATACGAAAAACAACACCAATTACGTTTTACAAGTTCTCAGAAATTGGAAGCTTGACGGTATTATGACGTTGGAACAATGGCAAGAAGAAAACAACAAAAAGCAACAAAGAAAAACGAAGAAGAGAACTTACTACAGACCGAAGACTAACGATATTGAAAACAAGGCTACAAATATTAACTCAAAATTTTTGAACGATTTTATCAAGAAATCAAAAGAGCAAAAGGATAAATAATAATGAGCTACGCAAAAGAAGCCAACAGAATATTGGAAGATTATAGAAATCAATCCAAAAAAGAATTGGACATGAGATTTGAGGAAGTTTTTCGAAATGTTCCAGAATACGAGAATTTGCTCCAACATAGAAATGAGCTTGGATACGAGTATTTGAAAAAAAGCATCGGTGGTGACAAGGAAGAATTAAAAAACTTGGAAGATGAAATCAAATCCACTGAAGAAAAAATGCACAAAATGCTCATACTAAGTGGATATCCGAGTGATTATTTGGAGGAGAAGCATCACTGCGACAAGTGCGAGGATACTGGAGTTTACAACGGCAAAATGTGTTCTTGCAAGAAGACCATTATGGTCAACATTGCACGTGAGAAAAGCTCCCTTAATGAGCAAATGAAACAACAAAACTTCGATAGATTTGATATCAACGTGTTTGACACGAAAAAAGACAGCTCACAAGGAATGTCCCAACGTGAAAACATGGAAGCAATCAGCGAGAATTTGAAATATTACTCCAAAAATTACACTAAAAATGCGAAGTCGCTGTTGTTGTACGGACAAGTTGGAACTGGTAAAACATATTTGTTATCGTGCATGGCGAAAGAAATCATTGAAAACGGATATTCTGTGATTTATTTGTCCGCGATGCAATTGTTGAAGCAACTTTTTTCGATAAGATATCAGAATTTCAACGAAAAACCACAACCAGAAGTTGAGGATATTATATACAACTGCGATGTGCTTATGATTGACGATTTGGGAACGGAAAATTCCACAGAAACCAACATTAGTTTATTGTTTGATCTGTTAAATTACAGAATTCAAAACCAAAAAACTACGATAATTTCGACAAATATTGACCTTGATGATTTGACAACACAATACGATCAGAGGATTTCATCCAGAATCAAGGGCGAATTTATACCGATACAATTTTTCGGCAGGGATATAAGAGAAGAGAGGTTCAAAAACGGACTATGATTTATGTAACAGCTGAACAAATGAGACAAATCGACCACTACACGATTCACGAAATCGGAATTCCATCGATTGTGTTGATGGAAAACGCCAAAGCGCAAATCTCCAAACACATTTTGGACAAAAAGTTTACCAAAGCGTATGTGTTCGCATCTGTTGGAAACAACGGTGGAGATGGCTTGGCAGTTGCAAGAGACATTTACAACAAAGAAAAGTATATGAAAGTGTATGTGATTGGGAAACTAGAAAAAGCGTCGACGGATTTTAAAATCAATTACGATATTTTGAAAAAATTAGACGTGGAGATAGAATTTGTAGACGAAAACACGAAATTCGACATCACAGAAAATGATTTGATAGTCGACAGCATTTTTGGAACTGGACTCAAAAGAGATATCGAAGGGATTTACAAAGATGTAATCGATATGATTAACGACACACAAGCATTTGTTGTGAGCGTGGATATGCCATCGGGACTGGATTCTGATGAAAACAAAATCCACAACGTAGCTGTCAAGGCTGATCTTTTAGTGACATTGCAATTACCGAAAAAGTCGTTACAAGACTATGAGGGAGAATATGTCGTGGAGACAATAGGCATACCAGAAAAATCAATTAAACATGTATTAAATAACGCTTCGTAAGAGGCGTTTTTTTATGATGATAGTCAAACTCTTGCCGTCGAATATCTGTCTACAAAAACAAAGAAATTCAAAACTTGTGAACCTAAAATCTCAAGCGCAAGCTCCGCTTTGGCGCGAGTGAGATTTTTTAACGGTTCCCTTCGTTAGAATTTCTAATTGTTTTTTCCGAATGATATTCTCAGGCAAAGATGTTTGCCTAGAATACCAACAACGCCTCACGAAGCTTTGCGCAATACATGTTTAATTGATTATTTTCTACTCTGATGAGCGAATTACGTGTTTTTGTGTTTTATGTTTTGGTGAGCAATCAAATCGGATTTCTACTTTTTTGCAATTACTTTTTTGAAACAATCTAATTTGCAATGAATTTTATTATTTGATAAAATTAGTGTTGCCTAGTTAAAGCTGAAATTTATTTCAGGACTTGTTTGAGAGCTCCAAGTATAAAAAAACAAGGCGTTATTTTTGAGTTCTCCTATATTTTATTAGGAGGTTTTTTTATTGAGAAAAACGAATACGAAATTGTTGACTACTATAGCGATTTGCATTGCAATCAACTGCCTTGGTGCTTTTATCGCTGTTAGTACGAAGGTTCCTTTGTTGTTGGATCACATAGGATCTCTATTGGTGTGTATGTTATTTGGATGGAAATACGGTGTTGTGACTGCACTTTTATCGTCTGTTATGAACCAAATTCTTTTCGATCCATTTGCACTTCCATTTGCACCTACAGGTATGCTTATGGTGTTTATGGTTGGTATTTTATACGAAAAAGGATATTTCAAGAAGTTGCACACTATTCCTGCACTTTTATTGGCTGTACTTCCAGGCGCTATTTTGGGTGCTATTATTCAAGGTTATATTTTTGGTGGGGTTACAAGCTCAGGAAGTGATGTTATCGTAAGATTTATGATTAACAAGGGAGTCAATCCAGCTGCGGCATCTTTTATCAACCAATATTTTATGGAATTTGTGGACAGACTTATTTCATTTACGGTTGTGATGACTGCTGTTAAGAGGATTAAGCTTGAATCGATACGCTAAGATTGAGGAAAAATTAAAACGCGAGATTGTGCTTTTAAAAGGCAGACCATGTTTTTGGGGCAAATGCACATTTTGCGATTACATTGAAGACAATACGGTGGATATGGATGATGCTGTTCGTGAGAACCGTGAGATTCTTCAAAATGTGACTGGTGAATTCGGTGTTTTGGAATGTATTAATTCTGGAAATGTGTTCGAACTTCCAGAACAGACGAAAATCGACATCAGAAATTTAATTCACGAAAAAAACATTCATACTTTGGTTTTCGAATCACATTATATTTTCAAGAATAGACTTCACGAAATCAGGGAATTTTTCGGATGCGAGGTTTTGTTTAAGACTGGAATTGAAACGTTCGATTACGATTTTAGAGAAAATGTCTTAAACAAAAATGCAAAATTCACTGATGTAAAAGATGTGTCCGATTATTTTGATTCGGCGTGTTTAATGGTTGGAATCAAGGGTCAAACGAAGGAAATGATTGAAAAAGACATTGAGATTGGCCTTTCTAATTTCAAATGGATTACTATTAATATTTTCATCAATAATTCTACGCCGATTAAAAGAGATGATGAGCTTGTGAAGTGGTTTTTGGAAAATCACTACGATTTGAAAGACCATCCGAAAGTTGAGATGTTAGTTGAAAACACTGATTTGGGAGTTGGTTAAACTTCCGTCAGTGTTTTTTTGTTGGGTTTTAATATATAATAAGTTTAATAAGATTGGAGGGGTTATGAAGGACAAATTATTTAAAATCGTACTTGTGATTTTGAGTGTCGTATTTGTTGCATCTTGTTCGAAGAAAATGCCAGAATTGCCCGAAGAAAAAAAGGCGTATGTGGCAGATTATTTGAACGATGGGTTCAAGGGTGTGGACATTTCAAAAGACGGTAGGTTGGAAAAATCAGATGTCGACAAAATCGCGGCGAACTTCAACAAGCCGTACGATTATAATGGCGAAGAGGTTGTAAATTCGTTGGATACATTTTTCTACGGGGAGAGCTTCGCATCACCACAAGATATTACGCTTAAAAACTTCGTGGCGAATTTTCCAAGCAAAACGCTGGATCCAGAAAAGGATAAATCCCAAATAGATGAACTTAAAAAACAAAATCCAGATGCACTCAAACAAACAAGAGAAAACGCTAAGATTTTGAAAGTTGACAAGAATTTGGTGGATGCGGTTTTATTGAAATACGCAAATATTTCATCAGATGATGTTACAAACAAAGAAAATGTCGTGTATTCTAAGGATGACAATTCGTATTATGTAATGGAAAATGATGAAGAATGGGCGTTTGAGCCAGTGGTGTGCAAAGTCAATTCTAAGGAAATTATCTTGGAAGATGATATCAAATCAGAACTTAAACTGATACAAAAAGGTGGTAAATTTTTTATAAAATCTTTTGAATTATCTCCTAATGCTTGTTGTGAATAAGGGATTATTGTGCTATAATGTAATAAAAGGTACTATACAAAACAAAGGGAGGCAGTTATGATTACTTTAGCATTCGTAACGTTGATAGTTATTCTATCAATAGTTTTCGCAGCTATTTTGGGAACATTTGGTTTAATATTGGGATTAGGCGGCGCAATTGTAGGAATTTTGATAGCGATAGGAGCTGTTGCCTACTCATTTTTGAAAGTTTTCATTAAAATAGCGTTAGCAGTGTTGGTAATTAGATTTATTTACAGAAGATTTTTCGCAAAAGAAGAAATATAAAGGAAGTGGAGTATGGATAACAAATATTTAAAATACATTTTGTACATATTCTTGGCTATTTTGGCTTTGAATATTTTGATGGGAATTATGGGAATTACTATTAGTATTTTGAAATTCTTGATGAAAGTATTCTTGGTTTTAGTTGTAATAGGATATGTTGCAAAGTTTTTCCAAAATGCAGACAAAGATATGTAGAAAATAACACTGAGCAAATCTTGTGAGATGAGCTTGGTGTTTTTTGTTTTCTTGGAAGGTTAGTAATAGTGTTGCTTGGGTTTGGAATAGACATAAAAAACAGATTAGCATTTTGCACGAACATCTGACTATAAAAACAAAGAAATTCATCACTTGTGAACCTAAAATCTCAAGCGCAAGCTTCGCTTTGGCGCGAGTGAGATTTTTTGACGGTTCACTTCGCTTGTATTTCTGATTGTTTTTTCCGTATGATGTTCTTAACAAAAACGCTAATCAGATTATGAATCTATAAACAAATTTCTAAATGCAAAATGCTAATATGAATATAAAAAACGTTGTAATTACGCTATACATTGACACAACTAGATTGTTTGTGGTAAAATATACATTAATATAGTTGAATATTGCAGTTGATGAAGAAATAGTAATTATTGGAGTAATTCAGAGAGCTTATGTGTGGTGAGAATAAGTATACGAAGATAATGAATCTAACTTCTATGCGTTATTAGTTGAGAGAGCTTATGCTAATTAGGGTGGCAGTCGCGGAAACGTAATTTTCGTCCCTTGGTATGAGTTTTTTTATTGTTTTATAAGGAGAAAGTTATGTTAGATATTAAAAGAATTAGAAACAATCCAGAAGAAATTGTTGAGGCGCTTAAAAAAAGAAGAGGAGAATATCCTATTCAAAAACTTTTGGAGACTGATGAAAAAAGACGTGAAGTTATTCAAAAAGTAGAATCAATGAAGGCGGAACAAAACAAGCTTTCTAAACAAGTTCCACAAATGAAGAAAAACGGAGAAGATACTACAGAACTTTTCAAAAACTTGAAGAAGTTGTCTGATGATATCAAATCTTTGGATGATGATTTGAAAAACATCGACGAAGAAATCAGAGAATATTTGATGGAAATCCCAAACACTCCTAACAAAGATGTTCCAGTTGGTTTGGATGATACTGAAAATTTGGAAATGAGAAAATGGGGAGAACCTCGTAAATTTGATTTTGATATTAAGGCTCACTGGGATTTGGGCGTTGATTTGGATATTTTGGATTTCGAAAGAGCAACTAAGATTTCTAAATCAAGATTTAGTGTGTTCAAAGGAAAAGGCGCACGACTTGAAAGAGCTTTGATGAATTTCATGGTTGATCTTCACACTGACAAGCAAGGTTACACTGAAATGAATACTCCAGTGCTTATGAGTCCAAGTGCGATGATGGGTACAGGTCAAATTCCAAAATTCAAAGAAGATATGTTTTATTGCGAAAAAGACGATATGTATCTTGCTCCTACAGCAGAAGTTCCTGTAACTAATTTATTGGGTGGAGAAATTTTGGAACAAGGAAGCTTGCCAATTTACTACACAGCATTTACTCAATGTTTCAGAAGAGAAGCCGGAAGTGCTGGACGTGATACAAGAGGTTTGATTAGAAATCACCAATTTGAAAAAGTTGAAATGGTAAAATTCGTTGAACCAGCTACAAGTTATGACGAATTAGAAAAACTTACAAATAACGCAGAAGAAATCTTGCAATTGTTGGAAATTCCATACAGAGTTGTTAGACTTTGCTCTGGGGATTTGGGATTCTCATCAGCAATGACTTACGACATTGAAGTGTGGATGCCAAGTTATAATAGATACGTTGAAATCTCAAGCTGTTCTAACTTTGAAGATTTCCAAGCAAGACGTGCAAATATTAGATATCGTGACGAAAATAATAAGCCACAATACGTTCACACACTAAATGGTTCAGGACTTGCTATTGGACGTTGCTTTGCAGCTGTAATCGAAAACTATCAACAAGCTGACGGAAGTATAAAAATTCCTGAAGTGCTACAAAAATACACAGGATTTGATATAATAGACTAGTAAACTAAAATTAAGATAGGAAAAGAAATGAAGGCTTATATAATCGCTAGAGGATATCCGACGGATAAATACAAAATGAACGGAATATTTGAACTGGATCAGGCAATTGCACTAGCCAAAAAAGGCGTCGAAGTTGTGTTGATTGCACTTGATTTCAGATCACTTAGACGTTTTCGCAAATATAAAAGTGAATATTTTATAAAAGATAATGTCAAAGTGTATTCCTTTCATTTTCCGATTGGAAGATATATCTTCAAAAGCCTTTATGACTTTTCTTATTTGGTACTTAGACATTTCTACAAAAAAGTGGAGCAAATCGAAGGAAGACCGGATGTAATTCACACTTATTTTACAGACCAGGGATATTATACATCCAAACTTGCAAAAGAGTTGAACATTCCATTCGTACTTACAGAATGCAATTCCGTTGTAAACCAAGACACTATCAAACCTTCTTATAGAAGAATAGCCGAAGAAACTTACGACAGAACTGACGGACTTATAACTGTAAGCCCCAAATTCAAAGAGAAAATCAAAGAAGAATTTGGCAAGGATTCTACAGAAATTGCAATTATTCCAAACCTTACGATTTTCAAAAACAACGAGAATTTCAAAAGGGGAGATATCTTCAACATAGTATCCACTGGAAATGTAATAACGACAAAAGGTCCGAAGGAATTGATTGAGGCGTTCAACATAGCTTTTTCAGAAGATAAACATGTGAAGCTTACGATTTACGGGGACGGATTTTTGAGAAAACCGCTACTTAAAATGGTAGAAGAGTTGAATTTGACCGACCAAGTATTTCTTCCTGGGCTTACTAAAAGAGAAAAAATCGTTGAGGGCTACAATAATGCGGATATGTTTTGCTTGTATTCGTATTCAGAAACTTTTGGGTTGGCGTATTTGGAGGCGTTATCTGCAGGACTTCCTGTGGTCGCAAGTAAATGCGGTGGGCCAGAACATTTAATAAATGAAGAAAATGGAATATTGGTTGATAGATTTAACGTTGAGAAGTTAGCCGAAGCGTTAAGATATATGCACGACAATATTGAAAAATACGACAGAGAGAAAATATCACACGATATCAAAAAAGTATATTCCGAAGAAAATATTACAGATGATGTAATAAAAGTGTACGAAGAAGTTATATCGAAAAGATGAGGTGAGAAATGAAGAGTATTAAAAAAATAATACCCTTAATGTTAATACTTGCTATTGTATTTCAACCTGCATTATCAAAAGCGGACTCGAAGTTGGGATTTGAAGACAAAGTAAACTCGTATTACACAATTGAACAGGATTATTCCCAAGAGTTGTTGAATTACAACGAAAACAAGCCTTTTGCTATAGCATCCTTAACTAAAATCATGACTTATGTTTTGGTTATGGAAGATATCAACGCAAACAAATACAAGCTCGACGATAAAATCAAAATCCAAACACAATACAATAAGCCTGAAGCTAGCACTATGCAACTTAAAAAAGGCGAAGAATTAACTGTAAATGATTTGATAAGAGGAATGATGATAGTCAGTGGGAATGATGCCGCAGACGAATTAGCAGTGAAATCAGAAGGATCTGTGGAGAAATTTGTCCAAAGAATGAACAAAAAAGCAGCCGAATTGGAATTGGAATCTGCGAAGTTTTATTCTGCATCAGGTTATCCTGAAAACGACAAGGAAAATATGATGAGCGCAAAAGATTTGGCGAAATTAACCACATATACAATCAACAATTACCCACAAGTTTTGAATTACACAAAAACACAAAAACTTGTAATGCCGACTAGAAAATACGAAGGCGTGACTACAGTTCCATTTTTAGGAAAAATAGAAGGTGTCGACGGATTTAAAACAGGAACAACTGAAAAAGCAGGATACTGTTTGATAACTACGATGAGTTTGAAACCAAACGATCCTAAAAACAAAGTAGTATCTGTTTTGATGGGAGCTCCTACAAAATACGATAGAAATACTTACCAAAAAATAATACTGGAATACGTCAGAAATTCATTTGAACCAATGAATATATTGAACAGCGAAAAACCAATCGAAACGAAATCAGTCAACAGCGTTGTGGACAAAAACGTTGAGATTTATCCGACAGAAGACGTATCCATTTTGTATAATACAAAAACTGGTCTGCAACAAAAAGTCGACATCAAAAAAGATTTGAAAGCTCCTTTGAAAAAAGGACAAATCGTAGGAAAAGTTGTAATCGACACTGGAAAAGGTGATAAAAGAGAAGTAAGCCTAGTTGTCAAAAAACCTTACGAAAAAGCAGACACATTAACTAGAATAAAAAGAAGTGCCAAATACACTTACGAATTATTAGAAGCACTTCTTGCATCATAAGCCGATTTGAGTCGGTTTTATGCGCTCCCATAATTAAGCTGGATATAATCCTCCCCTCCTAAGGGAGATTCCTCGGTTCGAATCCGGGTGGGAGTACCAAGCAAAAAGCCTAGAATTTACACGTTCTAGGCTTATTTTTATTTTATTAAATTTTACAGATAGTACTCACAATTCTTTAAGATTCTTGACAACTGACAACAAACTGACAACAAACTGACAACAAATGCAAAAAGCATCACTACTGAATTTTTTCGAATTCACATTGTTGTAAATACACTTATTATTTCAAAAACACTAAGTGTAAATGCAACAATTATTTTTCGTTATCGTATATTTTGTTTTTTTCTGGCAAATATTTCCAGTATCTTTTGGGCATATTATTCTGCATAAGTTTGAGGTTTTGGCGTTCTTTTATCCCGACTGAATTGTAGAATTCTATCCAGCAATCTTCAAATATTTTCTCTTCATCAGATTCTTCTTTGAAAATTTCTTCTACATCGTAAAATGCCAAATCATTGTCCACATATATTGCACACTTATTTCTTTTTTTGTCGTAAATTACAAACTTTTCATTCTTCAACCTATTTTTGAAATGATACGTCAACAATTGCAATATATCGTTGTTTGGCTCAAACTCAGCGAACAAGAAACCATCTTGGATTTCTTTGAATCTAAGAAGTCCTTTATATGCGTGAAGTTCTCTTGTTGAATATTTGCACAGACTATTGAATTGGACTGCAATTTTGTCAGAAGAGTTGATGAAGTTGTAGTTGTATTTGTACATATTTTTGATTGTCTTAGCGATAATGGTTGATTTGTCGGGATTTTCTGAGACGAATGCGTAGTTTATGCTACGATAAAAATTGAATCCGAATTTGTCTATTATCGATTTTTTCACACGTGATGATTTGTCAGTATTTGTTTCAATGAATATGTCATCATTCAAAAAATCTAATTGATCTGATTTTACAACGATAATTGAATCTTCAATGTGTCTGTACTGTTCAAAAATCACCGTGAACAAGCCATCTAAGCTGTTGTCATAACTGTATCTCATATCTACTCCAAAAAACTAAGTTGTGTTACATTTTTTCCTTCTTGTATTCTCAAAATATCCAGCAAATCGTCTTTTGTGCTGTATTTTTGTCCGCGGTATACTCCGTTTACAAGTATGAAGTTCTTCGCTTTTTTCAGTGATATTTTGAGAGATGTCAAATCGTCGTAGTTGAGGTTGGCAAATTTTCTCGCATTTATTATTCTAATCGCATATGTTGGACCGAATCCTGGAACACGCAGAAGTTCTTCATAAGATGCGCGATTTATTTCTATTGGAAAGTTCGCTACATTTTGCACTGCCCAGAATGCTTTGGGATCTAATGTCAAATCAAAAAACGGGTTTTGTTCGTTCAAAATTTCGTTTGATTTGAATTTGTAAAATCGCATCAGCCAATCTGCTTGATACAACCTATGTTCGCGTAGCATGGGAACTTTTTTGATTCCATCTGTGTATTTAGATTTGATTACAGGGACAAATCCCGAATAGAAAACTCTTTTGAGCTTGTAATCCTCATACAAGCTACTTGCTTTGTTGATAATTGTAAGATCCGATTCACGACCTGCTCCGACAATCATTTGAGTGGATTGACCAGCTGGTAAAAACAAAGGAGTTTTTTTGATTGTTTTCCTGTCAATTTTGTACTGAGTTATGGATTCGTTAATAAAATCCATCGGTTTTTCAATGGACTCATACGTTTTCTGAGGAGCGAGCATCTTCAAACTTGATTTTGTTGGAAGTTCAATGTTGATACTCATACGATCGATAAGTCTTCCAAGTCTTTCGATTAATTCTTCACTTGCACCTGGGATTGCCTTCATGTGAATGTATCCGTTGAATTTTTTTTCATTGCGAAGAATTTCCGCAACTCTTATAAGCTTTATCATCGTATGGTCGGGACTTTTTACAACTCCACTTGACAGGAATAATCCTTCTATGTAATTTCTTTTGTAAAAATTTATAGTCAAATCAGCTACTTCTTCTGGAGTGAATTCTGCTCTTTCGATGTTGTTTTCTTTTCTGTTGACGCAGTATTCACAACTGTAAATGCATTTGTTTGTGAGTAAAATTTTGAGTAGTGAAATGCACCTTCCGTCTTCAGACCAGCTGTGACATATTCCAGAATTGTGTGCCGCACCGATTCCGTCAGAGGTATTTTTCCTTTTTGAACCACTAGAAGAACAACTAACATCGTACTTGGCAGCGTCTGATAATATTGATAATTTGCGTTTTAATTCCATAATATCACCTATTCGTATTTTATAATAAAACAAACATTCGCACAAGTTTGTTTTTTACAAAAAAGTTGTTATCTGGAAGAAATTGTGGTAGAATTGTAAGAACTAATAAAAATTTAAAATATTTATACAGAGGTAATTATGAAAAATAAGAAATTAATATTTGTTAGTGGATTCGCACTATTTTCGATGTTTTTTGGAGCGGGGAATTTGATATTTCCACCGTTTTTGGGTAATAAAGTAGGAGATCAGTATTTGATTGCGACATTAGGATTTTTGCTAAGCGCAGTAGGACTGGTTTTCATGGGATTACTCGCAGCGACAAAAAGCGGCGGAACAATTGAAAAAATCGGCAACACTATAAGTCCGCGATTCTCACTAATATTCTCAACTATAATTATGCTTGCGATAGGACCAGGGCTTGCAATTCCAAGGACTGCAGCAACAACAGTAGAAATAATTCAAAAAGGATTTTTCAAAGGAGCAAATTCTGTTTTGCTCACGGTAGTATTTTTTACTTGTGTGTATTTATTCGTCAGAAAACCAAGCAGCATAATAGATAATTTGGGAAAAATTTTGACGCCGTTGTTGATTGCAACTCTTGTCGTGATTATTTTCAAAGGAATAATATCTCCCGTTGCAACGCCCGTGAATACATATCAAATTCAAGTCTTCCAATCAAGCTTTGAAGAAGGATATCAAACAATGGATGCGTTGGCATCATTAGTATTTGCAATTGTAGTTACCAAAGGATTTATGGGAAACGGAATTACAGATGACAAAACAATCAAACAATACACAATAAAAGCGTCAATCATAGCAGCTATAGGACTTTGCTTCGTATACGGAGGATTGATTTACCTCGGAGCTGCCACATCAAAGTTCAACCTAGGAAATGTCGAAAGAGTTGATTTGTTGTTATACATTTGCTACCAACATTTGGGGATTTTGGGAAAAGTATTAATCTGCGTTGCAATGGCATTGGCATGCCTCACAACAGCGATTGGACTTACAACAACAGTCGGACAATTCTTCAGTGATATGCTCAAAGACAAAGCATACGGAGTTATCTCATACGATGTAATCATAATAATTTCTACAGTTTTTAGTGCGTTCTTCGCAGTAGTTGGCGTCGAAAAAATACTAAAAATTTCTGCACCATTTTTGACAGCGATATATCCTGTGGCAATAGTTTTGATTTTTTTGAATTTGTTCAAACAAAATACATTTTCACGAAACGTAAAATTAGGATCCATAATCGGAGTGTCGATTTATGCAATTATAGTACTACTTAACGGATTCAAATTGGATTTTGGTTTGTTGAAAATAATCGAATCAGTATTTCCAATGCAAGTCAAAAGTTTTATTTGGATAATTCCAGCAGTCATCGGTGGATTAATAGGAAAAATCAAAAAATAAAACAAATTGTAACTATTATGTAATACGATATATTGTGCAATGTATGGTATAATATATTTGAGGTGAGTTAATGATTAAAAAATTATTAGGATTGAAGAACGAAATACCAACATTGTGGTATGCATTTTTTAATAAACAAACACCATTATTGTCGAAAATAGTATTGGCATTGTCAGTGCTTTATGTAGTAAGCCCTGTGGATTTCGTGCCAGATTTCGTCGCTGGATTGGGAATATTGGATGATTTAATCCTCGCTCCATCATTAATGATGGTCGCAAAGAAATTCATCCCTGAAGACATAATCGACACCAGTGAAGAAAAAGCAGAGCAACTAAACTCCAAACTAAAAATAGTTGGAATTGTCGCAGGAGTAGGGATACTACTATTGATAAGCTTTTTGATTTACAAAAATGTGGTGAAATAGTTATTGAAATTTTAAATAAATAAAGCATAATTTGAAACAAAAATAGATTCATAAGTTATTTTAAGCTGCAGATATTCATTATCTGTGGCTTTTTTTCATGTGTATAAGCAAGAAAAACGATAAATTTATGTAAAAATATTAAGGAATATTTATTGTGATTTTAAATAAATGATGAAAAATATAGCGAAAAATCCTAGAAAAATAGGAAGTTAATTTATAAATATAAGTAAAATTCTGAATTTAGTGGCAATAATTTCAATTTTAGGTATTTTAATAAAATAGAAATGATAAATAATTTATAGGCTAGATTTATAAATGATTTTATGAAAAGATGACAAATCATTGAAACGTGATAGACTAGATAAGTAAATTTATAAGATAGAAAAATATTTATCAAGCAGGTGCTAAATGAGTTATATTACTGTAGAAAATTTGGGATTTTCTTACGAGAATAATTCTAGGAAGATTTTGGAAGGATTAAATTTAGAGGTTGATTCTGGAGAATTTGTGTGCATTTTGGGAAAATCAGGATGTGGCAAGAGTACTCTTCTTAGACTTTTATCTGGTTTGGAGATGCCTACATATGGATCTATAAAATTAAATGACACAGAAATCAAAGAGGCAGGACTTGATAGGGCTGTAGTATTTCAAGATTATGGATTATTTCCATGGTTTAGTGCTGGTGATAATATCTCGTTGGCATTGAAACAAAAATATCCAGACAAATCAAAGTCTGAAATCAAAAACATGGCAATGGAAGCTTTGAAAAGTGTTGGCTTGGAAGAAGATATTTACTACAAACTTCCTAAGGAACTTTCAGGTGGTATGCAACAAAGGTGTGCGATTGCACAAGCTTTTTCACTTGATTCTCCAGTGCTTTTGATGGATGAACCATTTGGAGCTATTGATGCTGTTACTAGGGCGAATCTTCAGGATTTAATTATTAATCTATATAATAATGAAGATCAGAAGAAAACCGTGTTTTTTGTAACGCATGATGTTGACGAGGCTATTTTGTTGGCAAACAGAATTGTAGTTTTGGGACAATCTCCCAGCAAGATTATTTTTGATTTGAAGTTGGATAAGTCTACTGTTATGACTAGGGAAAATCAATTCAACGATAAGAAAACTATTGAGCTTAGGAATCTTTTGATTAAAAAGATTAATGAGGATATTTCAAATAAATTATAGTAGACTATTGATTTAGTTTATTTAAATAAAATTTTATGGGGGTACTTATGAAAAAGAAATTATTGATTGTAATGAGTCTTATTTGTTGCTTAGTATTTGCTTCATGTTCTAATAACAACGATAAAAAAGACAATGAAACACAAAATAAGACAGAAGAAAAGAAGGAAGAAACTTCAAAGGATTCTTCTTCTAATGATAAGAAGGAAGAAACTGTAGTTAAATGGAATTACGGAACAAGTGGTAATGTATTGGTAACTATAGCTGAACAAAAAGGTTTCTTCAAGGACGAAGGAATCAAAATTGAACCTGTATTTGCTACAGAAAATGCTGATGCGTTATCTCTTTTAGCATCAGACAAGGTTGATGTTGTATCAAATGCCGGTACTTCAAATCCACTTCAACAAATTTCAGCTGGTGTAGATTTGACAATTTTCGGTGGTCATATGTTAAATGGTGCAATGCCAGTTATCGCTAAAAAAGGAACTAAATGGAATGGAATAACTGATTTAGTTGGTAAGAAAGCTGCAATCAATCCACAATACTACGCATTTACTGGTGCATTGATGGATGCAGGAGTAAAAGATCCATTGAAGGAAGTTGATTGGGTACAAATCACAAAATACAATGATGCAATGGCAGCTGTTGTTAGAGGAGATGTTGATTACGCACTTTTAGGAACTCAACAAAACCAAGCAGTTAAAAACATGAAAGACATTGAAGTGGTTACTTACCAAAGTGATGTAATGCCTAACTATTCTTGTTGTAGATTGGTAGCTAAGACAAAATATATCAACGAAAATCCAGACACTGTTAAGGCTATTTTAAGAGCTTTAATCAGAGCACAACAATATTATGAAAGCAACAAACAAGAAGCTGTTCATATGTTAGCAAAACAAATTAAAGCTGACGATGCATTTGTAGCAGCTTACATGCTTGACGAACACTATGATGTTCACATTGACCCATTGAAAAAAGGTGTTATTAGAGCTTGGGATATTTTGGACAAGACTAATTTCTTAGATGCTAAAGCTAAAACAATTAACATTGAAGACAAAATCAATACAGATTTGTACAAACAAGCTTTAGAAGAAACTAAAGAAAAATACGGAAAAGAAGATCCTAAATTCTACGAAAGCTTAGAAAAATTCTTTGAAGAAAACGACAAATAGAGGTTTGTTTTGGATAAGGTAAAGGAGTTTATTCGAAAATATTGGATTACTGTGTTGATTTTCGTGTCATTAATAGTTGTGTATATATTTTTGACAGATAATCACATGGTCAATCCATACCTTTTTCCGAGTAAAGAATCGATAGCTCAAGCATTTCACGAAGACAAATCAGTTTTATTGATTAATATGTTTTCATCATTCGGTTTAATGATTCCGTCCATCGTTTTATCGTTGATAATTGCGATAGGATTGGGAACATTGCTGGGAATGAGCGAAAGGTTAAGAGAAATTTTACATCCTGTAATATATGCTTTTAGTGTTATTCCATCGATTTTATTGTCACCATTTGTGTTGATGTTAGCGCCAAATTTGTGGTCCGCTTCATTGTTTTTGATAATTTATGGAACGGTGTGGACTACGATTTTCGCGACAATCACTGGAATAATGACAATTGACAAAAGATATTTGGACAAGGCGAAGACGTTAGAAATCAAAGGATTTGATAAACTTGTAAAAGTTATTCTTCCAGCAGCAAGTCCTTCAATCTTGGCAGGGTTTGTAAGTTCGTTGAGAAGTACATTTGTAATGTTAGTTTACGCAGAAATGTACGGCTCCAAATACGGAATGGGATTTTTCGTAAAAAAATACACTGATTTTGGATTGTTTAATCATGCTTGGGTAGGATTTATATTTTTGGTTATAGTTTTAGTTGTTGTAATGCAAATATTTGAACTAATCAAAAAAAGAATTCTAAGCTGGACAATTTAAATCAAAGCGCGCTGTGTGGCGTGCTTTTTTTATGGTATGATAGTTTTGAGGTGAGATATGGAAAAGTTTAATGTGAACAAAGACGATATGATAATTTTGTTGATTGATTTGCAAGAAAAATTGGTGCCTGTTCTTCACGACAATGAATACGTGCTTAATCACACGAAGGCTGTGTTGGAGATGGCAAGAATTTACGACATTCCTGTGATTACGACACGTCAATATCCGAAAGGACTTGGAGATACTGTAGAATGTTTGAAAGAATACGAAACGAAGGTGTTCGACAAGGTAGATTTTACTGCAAAGCTTGATGATGTTATGAATGAAATCGAAAAAACTGGAAGAAAACAAATCGTGGTTGTCGGAGCGGAAACTCACATTTGTGTCTACCAAACGATACGTGATTTGATTGACGAATATAAAATGATTGTGCTTGAAGATTGCGTTACAAGCAGACGTGTTGAAAATAAAATGAATGCTATCCAAAATTTTAGAGAGATGGACTGTTTGGTAATCAATTCTGAAACGTTGATTTTCGATATTTTGAAGAGGGCGGGAAGTCCTGAGTTTAAAACTTTGTCCAAACTAATCAAATAAAAAAACAAATCCAACTTTACTTTTCAAGGCAAAGTTGGATTTTTTTATCCTAACAATAAATACAAGAAATGTGCGCTGATTCCAGCTGCGATTCCTCCAATTGTGTGAGACAGAATTGCTTTTGGTGCGAGTTTTCTGGCGTTTAATGTGTCCATCATTCCAACATGTGTGGACAAATATCCTGACCAGCACATTCCAAGCGCTGTGAAAACTGCGATATCATTTCCAGTGATTAAATTTTTCTCCAATAATTTTGGAACGAGTCCAAGCGCTGCTCCGACACTTCCCAAAGCTGTAAGAGGAAATGCAATGCATTCTGATGAGGTGAACCCAAACAATGGTTTCAAAATGGGATTTAGAACTGCTCCAAGTTTTGGAATCAAACCGACTCCTTCGTAGGCTGCTCCAGTGTAGATTACGGTTCCATTTTCAACAGTTCCAGTTGATGTGAGTATCATAACCAATGTGCAAATCACAACTACTCCAGGAATAATATCCATCCCAGCTTGTACACCGGATTTTCCGCCCTCAAGCATTGAATTCAAAATTCTTTCCATCAAAGTCAAATCTTCTTTTTCTTTGATCGTTTGTTCTTCTTCAAATTCCACTTGTTCATCAGTATCGGCGTAGAATTTTTTCGTGAAATGCATCATAATTCTTACGGAAACCACAGAACCCACGACTGCTCCCAAAACTCCAAGGGATGCCGCCTTGAAAAATTCCGTACCATTTCCAAGTGAAGACATAAAAGTCCACACGATAAATCCCATCCCGAACGATGTTCCCAAATTGCACAACGTAGGAAGCTGATAATTTTTGAAATATTTGGCAAATCCTTTGTCCTTTGCAAGTCCAATGATTGCCGGATTATCCGACAAGAACGTCGTCAATATTCCAAGCGCCGCCGCTCCAGGCAAATTGTAAAGTGGTTTCATTATAGGACTGATGATTTTGTTGATTAGCGCAATAACTCCAAATTCGCTTAGAAGCTTGGACAACGCACCTGTTAAAACTGCGATTGCCATTATGAAAAACACAGTGTTAAGCAGCAAATCGTGCGCTGTTTTCATCAAAGTATTGAACATATTGCCAAGACCCATAACTTTTGCAATGTAGCCGAAAAGTCCGAAAACGACAGCGATTGTCACAAAAGATTCCAGCGAAATTTCACTTTGTTTTTTAGTTTTTTTCATAAAATTCTCCATTAAAAGTATAATATATAATTCTAATGTATTTCAGCTTAAAATTCAAACTATAAAATGAAATCACGAACGAAACTTATCAATAACAAATGGGCTGGATAGAAAATGTAGAATGCCCATTTGTTGATGTTGCCTTTTTTGCCGTTGTAAAAGTGAATGATAGGAATCGACAAATACACGAACAAATACATATACGCTTCGAAAAAATAGCCAAACAATATCGCTATGTAAGTGTTTCTTCTGGAAGATGAGCCCAAATACAATAAGAACACCGCTAGAATTCCAAGCATAGAATAATCTGTGTGGTAGTAATTGGCAATTACACAGAATATGGCTACGGAAATTAGCTTAAAAATCGCCTTTACTAAATTTGATTGGTCAAATTTATCGATTTTTTCTACGACAAATATAAG
The DNA here is from genome assembly GCF_046255015.1 of Finegoldia dalianensis. Lineage (NCBI taxonomy): Bacteria > Bacillati > Bacillota > Tissierellia > Tissierellales > Peptoniphilaceae > Finegoldia > Finegoldia dalianensis. The sequence goes on along the minus strand of NZ_JBDLBQ010000008.1, from coordinate 54,337 downwards.
ACATGCAGAAAGTGCCAACGTGAAGAACACATTTTGGTGATAAAAATCAAACATTTCACCACTAATCGCCAAATCAAAAGGAATTTCCGAAATAATCGCAAAGGAAAACAACCTTATTATGTATTTTTCTACGCTTCTAGTTAGAAACATTCCATTTACAATCAGAAATGCGAAAATCGGAAACGCAATTCTTCCGATAAAAAGCAATAACGCTCCTACTGTGACTCTCCAATCAGATGATGTGAGTGTCATCGTAGGATAAATGTTGAATTTTTGAAGCATATTGCATTGTACAATGTGACTGATAAGCATGGATATACAGGCGATTACTTTAAGTCCAGAACTTGATATTCCCTTATCTCTGTGCCAAATATCCAAATAATTTTTCCTTTGGGTTTCAGTTAAAAGTTGCATGATAATCTCCTTGAATTTGTTACAACTATTTTATCACAAATAAAGCACATTATTATCTGATATAATTATAATAGGTGATAGTATGAAAATGATGATTTTTGAGAACAAAGTAGACGAGAATAATTTGTTCGAAAATGAAATGGATAATAGAAATTCTGTTATGTTGTCATTTTTCTTGGAGAAATTAAGAACAAAGAAGGTAGTTGTCGACAGATTCAAATTAAACAAGAATCCCGAAATGTTCGAACAGCAGGGTATTTCACAGAAAATTGATGACGGAATGAAACTTCCAATCACAGTTGTAGATGGAAAAGTTGTGCTTTCAGGAAGATATCCAAAAAGCTACGAAATATTGGATTTCCTTCACATAGACAGAAATATTTTCAACCAAGCTTATGTCAACGATAAGCGTAAATTCTGATAAGATTTGTTCCTAAGTTTTAGGAAAACAAAAAAACCTGTGACAATCACAGGTTTACATAATTTATTGAATCTATTTTATTGAATCCAAAAACATTTTGACAATTTCGTGTCCTTGAGCCAAAGTATCCAGCGCCATTTCGGGATGGTATTGCACTCCCAAGAAGAACTTCTTGTCATTAACGTAAGCCGCTTCCACTATATCATCAGAAGATTTTTGCAATACTTCTAATTCATCAGCCACATCTTTGATTGCTTGATGATGAAGGCTATTCACATAAAATCTGTCGCCAAATTTTTCTTTGAACATTCCATAATTTGTAACTTCGTGAACCAAATCATTGTATGGTTTGTCTTGAGAGTGAATGATGGAGATGTCCTTTTGTTTTTTCAAATCCTGATACAAAGTTCCGCCCAAATACACATTCATTATTTGTAGTCCGCGACAAATTCCCAATGTTGGAATGTCCTTTTTGTAGCAAATATCCATCAAATTAAACTCCAATTCATCACGTACATATGATGAAATTCCACATTCCAAAATCTTGTCTTCGTTGTAATATGATGGAGCTACATCAAGTCCTCCTGTAAACACGATTCCGTCCAATCTGTCGACGATTTCTTCCAGGAATTTCCTATCGGAATTGAAAGGAAGAATCACTGCGTAAGCTCCATTTCTTTCGATAAGTTCAATGTATTTTCTAAGCATAAAAAGTCTGTTTTCTGCCACATCGTAAAGTGGTGTAAGTCCTATTATTTTCATATTTCCTCCAATTATATTTCAATATTATTATATCAAAGATAAAACAAAAACACATTTTTTGATTAAATCAACAAAAGTGCTATAATATTATTATATTTGGAGAAATATCGAAGTGGTCATAACGGGGCGCACTCGAAATGCGTTTGGGATTATTTCCCACGTGGGTTCGAATCCCACTTTCTCCGCCAAAACAAAGACAGATAGCTGTAATTAGCTATCTGTTTTTTAATTGGTACTTAAAAAGTACTATTTATTGTGCAGTTATTGTGTTCTTTTTCAAGAACGATAGTTTTGTCTCGCTGACAAGAATTGCTGCGAATATGAATACAAATCCGATTACTGAGAAAACTGTCAATGATTCGATTCCGATAAGTACAGGAATTAAAATTCCGAATATTGATTCAAATCCCAAAATAATTGCAGCAGTGGATGGGTTTGTGTATTTTTGTCCGATGTTTTGAAGTAAAAGTGCAACGGCAGTACACATTACAGCTAAGTACAATAATTCCATCACAGATCTTGAAGTTACGACAAGATTTGAATTGTCTTCTACTACAATTGTAGTTATCCAAGATAACACAGCCGCCATTATAAATTGCAATATCGTCATAACGATAGGATCACGACCTCTTGCAAGGGCGCTTACTGCGATGATGTGCGATGCGAACAACAATCCGCTAAGTAAAGCTAGTAAATCTCCAAGCCATGCCAACGGATTATCCACGTGAGCGCTCGATCCCGAAAGCGATATGAAAAATATTCCCGTTATACACAAAGCCGCCGCCGACAAATTGTATCTGTCTGGTCTTTGTTTGAATACAATCCAACCCAAAAACGGAACGATTACGCAATAAGATGCAGATAAGAATCCGCTTCTACCAGGATCTGCGAATTTTACCCCCAAAGTTTGTGATGAATACGCCATGAACAAAAATATTCCTATCAAAAGTCCGTTTTTTATGTCGTCATATTTTGCTTGGCGAAGCCTCTTCCAGAAAATGATTGATAATAAAATAGCTGCCAACGTAAATCTTATAGCCAAAATAAAGTTGGGATTGAATGTTTTGGAAGATTGCTTAACCACAGTCAAAGAACTTCCCCAAAGGATAGCTACTATTAATAACGCTAATTTAGCAAGTAAATTTGATTTCTTTTTATCCATTTTTTCCTCCTCTTATTTAATTTCAGATATATTATCCCAGTTTTCGTATGATTTGTAAACACCTAAAAAGCCCAATAAATTAATTTGCACACAAAAAAAAGGAGGAACGAAATCCTCCTTGTGATTTTCTTTTTTATACGAACGGAATATATTGTGAATATCCTTCTTCTTCCATTTTTTCTAATGGGACAAATCTCAAACTTGCACCGTTGATGCAATACCTAAGACCGCCTTTTTCACTAGGACCATCGTCAAAAACATGACCCAAATGACTGTCAGCGTGTTTGCTTCTAACTTCAGTTCTAACTCTGGATAATTTGTGATCATCGGAATAATTTACAGAACTTGACGTAATAGTTTTCGTAAATGATGGCCAACCACAGCCCGCATCGTATTTGTCCTTAGAAGAAAATAATGGCTCACCACTTACGATGTCGACGTAGATTCCTCTTTCATCAAAATCATTATAAGAAGATGTGTGAGGGCGTTCAGTCGCTTCGTTTTGAGTAACTCTGTAGCTCACATCAGAGAGATTTTGTTTCAATTCTTCATCGGACATTTTCTTGTATTCAGTCGTATCCAAATCCTCATCAAAAGCATTCAGATTGATGTGACAATATCCACCAGGATTTTTGTCCAAATAATCTTGGTGATAATCTTCTGCCAACACAAAATTTTCTAATTTTTCAACCAAAACAGTGAGCTTTTCATCGTATTTTGATTGAATGTAATTCACAACGGAATTTATTATTTCCAAATCTTTTTCATCTTCGTAGAAAATTCCCGTTCTGTATTGTTCGCCAACATCGTTTCCTTGCTTATTCACAGAAATTGGATTGATAATTCTGAAATAATGAAGTAAAATTTCAGCCAAATCCAACCTGTTTTTATCATAGACAATTCTCACTGTTTCTGCGTGATGAGTTTGTTTAACTTTTCTGTAGTCGGTGTCTGTTCCTTCGCCATTTGCATAGCCTGTGTCAGTGTCAATGACGCCTTGTAATTTTTTGAAATAAGCTTCCACTCCCCAAAAACATCCACCAGCCAAATAAATCGTACTTTTTTCAATAAATCTCATATTACACCTCTTACAAAATTATACCCAGTTAAATATTTTTTATTCAAAAAAATTTGGCATACAAAAAGCAGCTTATTAAAAGCTGCTCATTGAAATTATTTTGATTTCATTGTTTCTTGGCGATTCATTGTGTGATATGAACCTTTGAATCTTTCCTTCTTAGGACTCTTGTCCCAGATTTCTTCTGCTTCAGATTCCCAGTTTTTCGCATATTCATCGCAGTTACCACAAAGTGAATCTACAGTTTGCTTAGATTCCAAATCAGTAGATTTTGCATCAGTGCTATGAACCATTTCTCTAAGTTCGTTTGGATTTTCAAGCATTGGGCAAGGCATCAACATATTATCGTTGAATGGTTGACCGTCGTGATATTTTGTAAATAGGGGAGCTCTCAAACAATCCAACAAAGATTTTTCCCTGATATTAGAATCGCTGTAGTGAATGAAAACACAAGGTTCTACATCGCCGGATGCATTAATGTGAAGATATCTTCTTCCACCTGCAATACAGCCACCAACATATTCAGCATCGTTTTGGAAATCCAATGCGAATAATGGTTTTTCAGCTCTGTATTTTCTTAGTCTTTCGATAGTTTGTTTTCTTTGTTCAGGAGTAGGTAGTAAATCAGTTACAGCAGCATTTCCAACTGGCATATAGTGGAAGTACCATACAAAATACGCCCCTAACTCTATTAGGTAATCGTAGTATTCTTCGCTTGTAATTGAATCAAAGTTTTGTGAAGTATAGCAACAAGAAATACCGTAAATCAAATGACGTTCTTGTAGCATCTTCATTGCTTTGATTACTTTTTTATAAACACCTTCTCCACGTCTACCGTCAGTTGCTTCTTCAAAACCTTCAAGTGAAATCGCAGGAATGAAATTGCCAACTCTTTGCATTTCGTCTACGAAATCTTCGTCAATTAAAGTTGCATTAGTAAATGATAAGAATACACAGTCGTTGTGTTTTTCACACAATTTAATCAAATCATCTTTACGCACAAGAGGCTCACCGCCTGTGTATATGTACATATAAGTTCCCAATTCTTTTCCTTGAGTGATTATAGAATCAATCTCATCATAGCTTAAATTTTGTTTGTAGCCGTATTCAGCAGCCCAACATCCAGTACATTTTAAGTTACATGCAGATGTAGGATCCAACAAAATTGCCCATGGGATATTACAATTGTATTCTTCTCTGTATTTTTGTTGAGTTTGCCATCCCAAAACAGACGCATTCATAAAAAAGTTATACGCTACTTTTTTTATTTGTTTTTTGTCAACTTCTTGGAAAATTTTCATCACAAAACTATGGTAAGGGTGATTTTCGTCTTCAAAAACTTCCCTTATAATTTTAATTTGAGGCGAAAAATCTCCGTGAGAAAGGTTTTCTGCCCATTCGACTAATTGTACTCCTCTTTTTTGAGGATCCTTTGCAACGTAATCGAATACCTTATCAAATCCATATCTTTTTCCAGCTTCTAGAATTTTCATATAACCACCTTTTCATATATTAAAATTTTTAGAACTATCCTATTAGATATATATCTTAACTTCATTCTATCTCAAACGTTAATCAAAGTCTTTGGACAAAACTACATATTTGCCTAAAATTCTAACAAAAATGACAAAAAATCTAACAAATTAACTCATTTTACTCCTAGTTAATGAAGATTTAACGGTATCTTTTAATAAAAATCCTATCCTTTTAATCTTCTCTTCGATATCCTCATCCATTCCCGAATTCAGCCATCTGATAATTAAATCCGTAATCGCACTTTGGAAGAATTTAATAATAATCTCCTTGTCATCCTTCTTCGCATGAATCTCCTTGTCCACATTTTCTACGTAAGTTCTCATAATTTGTCCTGATTTAGTGTACAAATAATCAGACAGAGTTTTTCTGGAAATAGAATTGTAAATGTGGAAAATCGCGGTTTTGTTATCAATAGCAAACTGCATTTCTTCGATAAAACTATCCTCCCAAGAAATATTATCCGATTCATTCAACACTCTTTTCAATCTTATCTCAAAAATCGTGTCTATGATTTGATTCAAATCTTTGAAATGATAATAAATAGTGTTTCTGTTGATTCCACATTCTTCAGCTAGTTTTCCCACCGTAATTTTATTCAGAGGCATCCTGTTTAGAAGATTGATTAAATTTTCCATTATCATTTTCTTCGTGTAATCCGCGTTCATAAACTCCCCCTTTTAACATAATCATATTCCAAATCCAGAAAAATTTCCACCAAAAAAAAACTAGCTGCAAATAGCTTGCAGCTAGTCAATCGTAATTATTTTAATAATTCTTCAGCTAATTGTAATGCCTTTCCAGCGAAAGTTTTTGATGGGCCGCCACCCATAGCAACACATACACCAATCATTTCTGAAATTTCTTCCATTGTACATCCTGCTTCTACGCAACCTGTAGTGTGATGAACGATACATCCTTCGCATTTTACAGTAATTGCAATTGCAAGAGCTATCAATTCTTTTTCCTTCAAAGATAATTTTCCGTCTTTAAAAACAGTACCACATAAATCTGAGAAATTTTCAGTTACTCCTGGCAAATTTTCTCTAAATAATTTTGATTGTTGAGCCAATACTTCTTTACTATCCATAAATTACCTCCTATTTTTTAGACAATTTGCATTGCCTTGTTAATATAATCTTATCAAATACGACGTACAAAATCTTAATTATAGGATATTACAATAAATGAGGGTGGATTTATAGCGTTTTCATATAAATAAAAATAAAGTCTATGTGATATAATATAACTATAAAATTTAGGAGGGTAATATGAAAAAGCTTTACAAATTATTAGTTTTAATGATGGTTATGGCGATAGGATTCACAGGTTGTGCCAATAATTCTGATAAGACTAATTCTAATGAAAAAACAGAAGAAAAAACTGAATCGAAAGAATCAAAAGAAGATTCAAAAGCAAAGGAAAATTACGAAATAAGCTTTAGCGGTTCATCCACTTTAGCACCTGTTATCAGTAAGATTTCAACTACATTTATTGAAAAAAACGTAACTTGGGATAAGGTTGATTCTTCGTTGCCAGACAAGAATATAACAATTTATGTGTCTGCTGGTGGATCTGGTGCAGGGGTCAAGGCTGTGTTGGACAACGTTGCAAACTTCGGAATGTTAGCACGTGAAGTAAAAGACAAGGAAAAAGAAAAAGTTAAAGATTACAAGGAATACAACTTGGGATTAGACGCATTGACACTTTCTGTTAATCCTAAAAATAACGTAATTGCAGCAAAACAAGGTAACTTAACTAAGGAAGAAATTGTAAAGATTTTCTCTGGTGAATACAAAAAATGGAGCGATGTTGATCCATCACTTCCACAAGAAGATATCGTAGTTGTAACTCGTGATTTGAGCGGTGGTGCACACGAAGTATTCCAAAAGAAAGTTATGAAAGATGTAAAAGTTAGACAAGATGCAATCCAAGCACCAACAATGGGAGCTTTGGTTTCTAAGATTATCGAAAATCCAAATGCAATAGGATACGCATCTTATGGTATTGCAAATCAAAATAAAGGCAAACTAATTCCTTTGAAAGTTGATGGAGTTGAACCTACTGAAGAAAATATTCTGAACAAAAAATATTACATTTCAAGACCTTTAATAATTATGAAGAGTGGCGATTTGACAAAAACAGAACAACTTTTCATCGATTATTTAAATTCAAAAGAAGGAAAGCAAACTATCAAAGATATGGGATTCATTCCTAACAAATAAATTCAAAAGCAAAGTGATATCACTTTGCTTTTTGTACATAATAACAAAGTTGAGGGGTAGTTATGAGAACAAAAAACAAAATATTTCAAACTTTGGTGTATGCATTTGCCTTCTTTTCCATAGCTATATTGGCGATTTTAATTGGATTTATGTTCAAAGAATCACTTCCTTTTTTTAAACAATACAGTGTGAATAAGTTTTTGTTCGGGAATTTGTGGGATTCGATGGATGGAAGTTTCGGAGCTTTCAATATAATTCTTGCAAGTTTTTACATTGCGTTGTTGGCGTGCGTATTTTCGTTTCCAATTAGCTACGGATTGTCACTAATGATTGTGTTTTACACGAATGAAAAAGTGAAAACTTTGGTGAGTTGGATAATCAGAATTCTTGCGGGAATTCCTTCGATTATTTACGGGTTTTTCGGATTGTTTGTAATCGTGAAATTTTTCGAGAAGAGTTTTAAAATGGCAGCTGGAGAATCAGTCGTTGCAGGAAGTGTCATATTATCCATAATGATTTTGCCGTATTTTGTGGAAGTGTTGACTGAAACTTTTGAAAAGATTAAACAAAAATACAAAAGACAATCGGACTGTTTTGGAATTAGCAAGGAATATTTCATCAGAAAAATCGTACTCAAACAAAGTCTAAGAAGTGCATTCAGTGGTTTCGTACTTGCATTTTCAAGAGCGATAGGAGAGACGATGGCAGTGATGATGGTGATAGGAAACGCGCCGATATTTCCGAAATTTTTCTCGAAAGCAGAGACTATCGCTTCATTAATTGCGCTGGAAGTGGGAATGAGTGAAGCGGGAAGTTTGCACTATCATGCGCTTTATGCAAGTTCATTCGTGCTTTTGGTTTTCGTAATTATACTTGATGTAATACTTTTTGTGACTAGAAAAAGGACTGATAATTATGACGAAGTTTAAGGATTTTTTGATTAAATTGTGGGTGTACTTATCATTTGCAGTAGTGTTTTTCTTCGTGTTCAAGATTTTTTATTTTTTAATATCAAAAGGGATATCGTCTGTTAATATGGAGTTTCTGACACAAAATCCTCAAGGACTTCCATTAGGAACTACGGGTGGAATAAAATCCAGCATAATTGGATCTTTTTGGTTGATGATAATATCAATGGGAATTTCCACATTATTGGGTGTTTTTTGCGCGATTTACAGAGTTTTTTATTGCAAATCAGAAATCTTGAAATCAGTGATTTCGCTAATAATACAATGCATCGCATCCATTCCTTCCATAATAATTGGTATGTTTGTGTATGGATTTTTCATAGTAACACTTAACATATCCAAAAGTTTACTCACAGCATCAATCGCACTTTCGTTGATTGTGTTTCCATTTGTAGAAGTGAACATCGAAAAATCCATCATGGAAATCAATAAAAACACAATCAAAGACAGCTTTTCACTTGGAATTGACAAGACATATATGATAAGAAAACTAGTAATGCCAATGATTTCTAGAAATATCATCACGATTTCACTATTGGCAGGAAGTTATGCGATAGGAGCGACAGCACCACTTCTACTCACAGGAGCGGTGTTCATGAATAATTCCGTTGGATTGTTCAAACCAGTAACAGCGCTGCCTTTTCATTTGCACATGCTACTTAGCCAATCAATCGCAATCGAAAAAGCGTACGCAACGGCATTGGTGCTTATAATGATATTGATAATTCTACACATACTAGCTTATGTGGTGCTAGTATTTTCAGGAGGTAAAATAGTTGAGCATATTACAAATAAATAACCTAGAAATATCCTACAAAGAAAAAAATATATTGAGAAATGTGAATTTGACCGTTGAAGAAAACGAAATAATCAGCATAATGGGAAATTCTGGAACTGGTAAATCGACATTTTTATCGTGTTTAAATAGGTTTTTGACAGAAAATGGCGGACAATATTCGGGAGAAATATTATTCGATGGCACAGACATCTCACAATACAAACTAATCGATTTGAGAAGACAAATCTCAATGCTATTTCAAGATTCCACAGTGTTTGACATGTCTATCGAAAAAAATCTCACATATACATTGGAATATTTTTTAGGCAAAAATTACGACAAAAATACAAAAATAGAACAAATACTCAAGAGCGTAAACTTGTACGAAGAATTAAAAGACAATCTGAAAATGAATGCCAACAAACTATCTGGAGGACAAAAACAAAGACTTTGCATAGCCAGAATGCTCACAACAAATCCTAAAATATTGATATTTGATGAGCCTTGCTCATCATTGGATTTGCAAAACACATTGGCAATAGAAAATCTGTTGAAAAACTTGTCACAAAACTACACCATCATAATTTCAACACATAACACTGATCAAGCACAAAGAATTTCAGATAGGATTTTGTTCATTGAAGATAAAAAACTGGTTGAACACAATGAAATATAACAATATAAGATTTAAGGAAGAGAGAAAATATGAAAATTATGGTAGTTGAAGATGATATTGATTTATCAGAATTAATTAGGATGTATTTGATTCCAGAAGGATGGGAGATAGAAACTTTTCATACAGGTAAAAAAGCGGTTGAAAGTTTTAATCGAAATCACTATGATTTAATATTATTGGACTTATTGCTTCCGGATATAAATGGGTTTGAGATATGCAAACAAATACGAGAAAAATCCACAATTCCAATAATTATGCTAACTGCTCTGGAAGATTCGATTCATAAAGTACAAGGTTTAAATATGGGTGCAGATGACTATATCATAAAACCTTTTGAGCCAACAGAATTAGTAGCTAGGATTAAGTCAAATCTTAGAAGAAGTTATGAATTTTCTTCTGTAAAATCATTAAATAATGACGAACATGAATTTGACGAACTTGTTGTAGGAAATTTGCGATTAAATAAAAAAACGCATAAAAGCTTTTACAATGAAATAGAAATAACTTTAACGCCTAAAGAATTCGACATTTTGTGGATATTGATGGAAAAACCGGATGATGTACATAATATGGACGAAATACATTACAAAATTTGGAAAGATGAAGTACTGTCAACTGAGGTAAATCCTGTCATGGTGCATATAAGAAGAATACGAAGTAAATTTGAAAAATATGGAATAAGTTCCATAATAAAAACAATTTGGGGAGTGGGGTATAAGATTAATGCGTAAAGAAAATTCATATATTAAAAGAATTATTCTGTATCAATGCTTATGGATAGCTGTTGGAATTTTTATTACATTTGCTTTTCATCAATTGATAGATAGTTTGATAATTTATAATATCGATACAGAAGCCGAGTTAAGTCCAATATATAAGATTTATTTTGGATTTGGTCATTATTTTTTTATTATGCTAGGGGTAATCTTCATAATTATCGGATGCTTTTATATTCAGAATAAAGAATTCGAAAAATATCGCGAGTATTTTGAATCTGGAATTAAATATATTAAAGGCGAAGTCCCTACTATTGGAGAATTCCACGAATCTTTATCTAACGAAAGATTGGATTTCATCAATATTAGAAAACTCATTTTAGAGATGGAAAATAATTATGAACTAGCATATAAGGAAAAAACAGATTTGCTGACATATTTGGCACACGATATCAAAACTCCACTATCAAATTTATTGGGTTATTCTACTTTGCTTTACGATGAAGATAATTTAACTTATGAGCAACAAAAAAAGTTCATAAAAGTTATCTACGAAAATGTAAAATCATTAAATAGTTTGAGCGAGGATTTCTTCTCCTATTTGAAATTCAATTTAAATGAAATTCCAATTAACATCAAAAAGTTTGATGCAGGACTATTTTTAAAACAATGGGAAGAAGAAAGAAAAACACTGGTGAACGATAACGATTTGGATATTAGATTTGCAAATGCTTCCGGCAAAGAAATTAATACAGACCCTGAATTACTCGTGAGGATTTTGGATAATTTGGTATCGAACGCGACCAAATACTCAAAAAAGGGTACGACCATAATTGTTGAAGTTGAGATAAAGGATAAATCATTAAATTTGACGGTTAAAAATGAAATCGAAAATAATTTAAACGTAGATTGGAAATTGGTGAAAAATAAATTTTATCGCGGAGATATGTCACGAAATCGCATAAAAAACAATGGATCTGGAGTTGGACTTACAATTGTAAATGATATTGTGACACATTTGAATGGAAAATTTGATTTGTGCAATAAAGATAATTGGGTAATTGCAAATGTAATTATTCCCGTATATTAAAAAGAAAGAAAAAAGCAAGAATTAATACAAGAAAACTTAATCTCTTATTTTCAAGACTAACCTATAATGATATTAATAAGGTTAGTTTTTTATTGATAAGACATAGAAGGGAATAGGTTATGAAAAAAATAATAGGCTTATTAACATTTTTATTGATTTTTGTTGTAGAATTAGGATTTTTCTATAGTAAAGATTCACGTTTTATGGAGTTTTTTATAAGAGAATTTAATACTACCGTAAATATAACTACCAAGCCACAAAATATTGGAAATAATATCATTGAAATTCAGAAAATTGCGAAGAAAAATAAAATTAGTTTCATAAAAGAAGTCTACATACCCAAAAACTCATTAAAAGAAAAACAAAAAATAAATATATTTATTTACCTTGATGATGCTAGGTGGTTTAAGAAATCATTTAAGAATATTGATATCGTTGAAGATGATAATGGTATTAATAAGTTCAAAAATGTAACTAAGAATAGCCTTTTGACTAGCAAAAAAATTGATTTTATTGATTATTCTAAGATTAACGATTATACGTTTAACGGAGATTATCATATTAAAGGATCGCCTTCTGATGTTTTGGAATTTATGAATGAATTAAATAGCAGACAAGATTTGGGAATTGATGCAATTGTTGATAAATCTTTTTCGGTTGCTAGTGAAGTTACTCAAAAACAAGCCATATTATACGTAATGCTTATTTTAGTAATTATTTTTGCTCTATTATTTAGTTTTGTAATTTATAATTCATCACTTTCTAAGGAAATATCGATAATTTCTTTATTGGGTCATAATGAACTGAAATTTTGCTATAAAAAGGCTGTGGATTTGTTAGCAATTCCTATATTAATTTCATGGATAGGAATGTTTGGAGTTTTATTTTATTTGACTAATCCAGACTCAATGATCGGATTTTTAATATCTATCAAACAAATATTCTTATTACTTGGAGTAATAGGATTTTCTTTGATATTATTTTATTTTTTTATGCTTTACTTTAGAGTTAAGAATGTCAGCACCATTTCGTGGTTAAAAGGCTACAAAAAAAGATATAAAATAAGTCCTGTGATTTTTAAAGTTATTTCATTTTCTGTTGTCCTATATCTATTTGTTGTAACTGTGTTTGGATTAAGCGATTATGTTACTTCTACTTCATATTTTGATGCATGGGAGAAATCAAAGAATTATGCTAATATAGCTTGTGCATGGCCGTGGACTTATGTTGAAAATGATGATAAATTTGAAAAAATAGTAGTACCTAAATTAAATAATTTATGGGATGAATTAGATTCTAAAGGGGCAATACTATTTTTCGCACCAAATATCCAATATGTAAATGATGATGAATACTTAAATAATCAGGTTTTTATGGGAAGGTATGCTTATATCAACAAAAATTACCTTGAACTAAATAACTTAGTTGATGAAAAAGACAAACCATTAGCTAAATATACGCCTAATTCTAATGAATGGATTATATTTGTACCTGAAAACATTTCAATAACTGATAATGATAGGCAAAATATAAGAAAATCACATGTGCTTAATTGTACGACTAAACAAGACAATGTCAGTGAGAAGTATATTAAAATTAAGGAAAAGCAGCATGTTTTTACATTTGATAGTCAGCAAAAAATAAATAATCCAGATATATTGAATTATGCTTTGATTATGGTTAATGGAAAAGAATTAGTGCCTACTGGAGAGATTAAACTACCATCATTGGTTAACGGGAAGTTTCATCCTTATATTTCAAATCCTACTAAATGCTATGAATATTTAAAACCAGTTATTCAAAAAACAGGATCGTCTCCTTATATACTTTACGTTACAAGCGTTTATGATGAAGTCATTGAAAAAATAGAAATGTATAAGACGGAAACTATTATTTATCTTTTAGGGTTTTTACTATCGGTTTTAGTATTGTTTGTAACGATAAAAATAGATGGAGAATCATATTTTTATAATTACGGACAAAAAATCTACGTTTCTAGATTGCTGGGATATGGTTTTAAATCTATCCATAAATCTAAATTAATTCAGATTATAGTTGGATTTATCGTAAGTGTTAGCATTTGTTTTATGATAATACTTTTTACGATATATTTTAGAAGTTTTGGATTTTTTGAACCAAGAGATGGATGGAATTTAAGAAAATTATTAATTTGTCTAATAATGTCAATTATTAGCATTATTATTTGTTTCATGTATGAAATTATTAACGTAAAAAAGAACGAAAAAAGTTTAGTGACAAAGATAAAGGAAGGTAATTAAATGAATATTGATAAACCTCAAATATCATTGAAAAACATATCGAAAAAATATGGGAACCATAAAATATTAGAAAATATTAATCTTGACATTTATCAAGGAGATTTTATTTGCATTTTTGGGAAAAGTGGTGGTGGCAAGACAACGCTATTAAATATAATCGGAACGCTAGAAGAATATGATGAAGGGGAATTGATTTGCTTTTCTAAACATAATCCAATTAGAAATGGAAAAGAATCTGAACTTTTACGAAGGTATAAAATAGCATATCTTTTTCAAAACTTTGCTTTAGTTGATAATATGACAGTTCAAGAAAATTTGAATTTGGCAGTAAAATACAGTAGAAGTACAGATAAAAAATCAATTATAAAAAAAGCTCTTATGAATATGGGAATAGAAGACAAGCTTAAATCAAAAATATTTGAATTATCAGGTGGAGAGCAGCAAAGAGTAGCTCTTGCGAGAAATATGGTTAAGCCATACGAAATAATGTTAGCAGACGAACCGACAGGATCGTTAGATAGTGAAAACAAAAAGATTGTAATTGATACACTTGTAAAACTAAACAAACTGGGGAAAACTATAATTGTTGTTAGTCATGATAAAGAATTTGAAAAAATTGCGCACAAGAATTATATTATTGAAAACGGCAAACTGAAACAGCTAGAATTTGTTGTGGAGAAATAATAGAATATTTTGTTTAAAAATTTAAGATCTCAAATATTAGAAGTAAATGGCATACAAAATTTTTTAAAATACAAATTGGGTATGTGAAAAGTTTTGTGTATCAGCTCCTCCTGATAGGTTGTGAGCTGATATTCTTTTGATTTTTAAAAAATATACTTTTTTTTACTAAAATATGAAAGCTCAGATAATTGTAACATAATTTTACACACAAAATATTTCACAGCCTATATACAGAAAGATCAATCCAACAAAGCCATCGAACAATTAACAAAAGAAATGAAAAACTTTTAATTCAATTATCCTACTCGCTATTTTTGCAGGTAGGATTTTTTTATTCAATCCCTAAGAAATTCTAAAGATTACAGAAAACATGAGCAAATTTAATGAAGTTGTGATATAATTTTAACTGTTAAATATATTAATAGGATGATGAAAAATGGAAAAATCAAATCAAAAAAAATACACTTTTTTGATTAATACAACTCCACCACCTAGACTAATAAAGAGAATGGATCTTGTAAAAGAAAAGTTCGATTTGTATGCTATTTGTTGGGACAAAGGTGGAGATGAAAAATATGATTTCAAGCGTGACTTTTGCAAGAAGGAAATAATCAACATAGATGCTGACAACAGTAACCCTATGAAAAGACTTATTCCAACTTACAAATTCTCACAAAAAGCTTATAAAATATTGGAGAGAATTAAACCGGATTTAATTCACGTTCAAAGTTATGATATGCTAGAGATAGCTACAAAATACAAGAAAAATAACGACAACAAGGTTAAGATTATATACGAAGTACCGGATATTCACAGATATTTGACTGATGACAAGAAGAATTTCCCGATGAATATTGTGTCTTCTGTCTTAAAAAAAAGAGAGAACAATATGCTTTCATTCGTGGATTTGATGATTGTTACTAGTATGAAATTCTGGGAACATTTTGAAGGGAAATACAGCAAGGATAATTTGGTGTTCATGCCTAACATTCCAAATTTGGAATTATTCAAGGATTATGATAAGTTAAGGGTGAAAAACCAACACGATACTTTCACTGTAGGATACATTGGTGGGCTAAGATATTTGAACGAATTGAAAAAGCTTACGAAAGCTATGGACGGTTTGGGAATGAATTTGATGATGGCGGGTTTCGAGAGTGGAACTTACTTCAAAGAACTTGCTGAAACGAAAGATTTCATTGAATATCGTGGCAAATTTTACTATGACGATGAGATTGCAGAGCTTTATTCAAAATGCGACTGCATATTCTCAGTTTACGATGCGTCGATGAAAAATGTTAGGATTGCACTTCCGAACAAATTATACGAATCCATTCACGCAGAGCTTCCTATAATTGTCGCAAGAGACACTTATTTGTCGGAGGTTGTGAACGAATGGAATGTGGGAGTTGCGGTTGATCACGAATCAGATGAGGAAATGAGAAATGTTTTGCTCAAACTTAGAGATGACCAATCATTCTACCACGCGCTTCAAGAAAACTGCAGAAAGATGCAATCAGAATTAAATCCACAAAAAAATAACGAAAGATTATTAAATAGAATAGAAAATTTATTTTAAAGGAGAGAATATTATGATTAATGTAATTGGTTTAGGTTACATAGGTCTACCTACAGCGTTGATGCTATCAACATCAGGCAACAAGGTAGTTGGAACAGATATTAAAGAAGAAGTAATTGACAAATTAAAGCATAAAGAATTAACTTTCGAAGAAAAAGGAATGGATGAGCTTTTCGAAAAAGCTTTGAATTCAGACATCACTTTTTCATTAAAACCAGTGTCCACTTCTTTCTATATTATTACAGCACCAACTCCATACGATCCTGTATCTAAGAAATTGGATTGTTCTTATGTAGTAAAAGCTGTAGAATCAGTGTTGGAACCTGCAGAAGAAGATGCGATTATAGTTGTTGAATCAACAGTTTCACCGGGAGCTATCGACACTTACGTTAGACCTGTTGTAGAAGAATATATCGAAAAATCAGGCAAGAAATTAAACTTGGTTCACGCTCCAGAAAGAATTATTCCAGGAAACATGGTTTACGAATTGGAACACAATGCTAGAACAATTGGCGCTGACGATCCAAAATACGGAGAAAAAGTTAGGGAAGTGTACTCAACTTTCTGCAAAGGTGAAATCAATCTAACTAATATAAAAACAGCTGAAATGACAAAGGTTGTTGAAAATACATTCAGAGACATCAACATTGCATTTGCGAATGAATTGGCTAAGATTTGCCGCCAAGGTGGACTTGATGTCAACGAAGTTATCAGAATTTCCAACAAACACCCAAGAGTTAACATTCTTTCACCAGGACCTGGTGTAGGCGGACATTGTATTTCAGTTGACCCATGGTTTTTAGTTGGAGATTATCCACTTCTTACTGAAATAATCTACAAAGCTCGTCAAATCAACGATTCAATGCCAGAATACGTTCTTAAACGTGCCTACAATATTATGCAAGAAAACAACTTAAAAGATTTTTCAAGAGTTGGTATTTACGGATTGACTTACAAAGAAAACGTAGACGATGTCAGAGAATCTCCAACACTTCAATTGTTACAACACCAAAAAGAACATTTGGGAGATGGACTAAAAGTTTACGATCCAATGGTGAAAAGAGAAGTTGTGGAAAATCAATACCACGATTTGAACAAATTCTTAGACGATGTTGATTTTGTAATCGTGATGATTGGTCACGACGAAATCAGAGAAAACATGGATGTATTAAAAGACAAAGTTGTACTTGATACAAGAAACATCGATGTTGATAACAAATACAATTTCTACAAATTATAAAACAAATCAAAGGGCGCTAAATTTGCAGCGCCTTTTTTAAAAAGAGGTAAAAAATGAAAAAAGTAATGGTGGTTTTTGGGACAAGACCAGAAGCGATTAAAATGTGTCCACTTGTAAAAGAACTCAAAAAAAGAGACGAATTCGAAGTTTGCGTGCTTGTAACTGGACAACACAAAGAAATGCTACGACAAGTATTGGATGTTTTCGAAATCAAAGAAGACTACAACTTGTCTATCATGAAAAAAGGACAAAGCTTGTTCGATGTTACCACAACTATTTTAGACAAAATAAAATCTATACTAGAAGAAGAAAAACCAGACATTGTTTTGGTTCATGGAGACACTTCTACAAGTTTTGTTGCAGGACTTGCAGCATTTTATTTGAGAATACCAGTAGGTCATGTGGAAGCTGGACTTAGAACTTACAACAAATACTCTCCATATCCAGAAGAATTTAACAGACAAGCCATAGGATCGTTGGCAGATTTCCACTTCGCACCAACTACAACTGCAAGGGATAATCTGCTACGAGAAAACAAAGATGAATCCAAAGTTTTCGTAACGGGAAACACAGTAATAGATGCACTTCAAACAACAGTACGTGACAATTATTCTAACGAAAATTTGATCGAAGGTAAAAAGATGATTCTTCTAACAATGCATAGAAGGGAAAACTTGGGAGAATCCATGAAGAATTCCTTCAGAGCAATCAAAAGAGTTGTCAACGAAAACGAAGATATATATGTCATTTATCCGATACATTTGAATCCAAAAGTACGAGAAATCGCAAACGAAGTATTTGACAATCACCCTAGAATCAAACTAATTGAGCCGTTGAATGTAGTTGATTTTCACAACTTCATGAAACAATCATTCTTCGTAATGACAGATTCAGGTGGAATTCAAGAAGAAGCCCCAGCACTTGGCAAACCTGTTTTAGTAATGAGAGATACAACAGAAAGACCTGAAGGGGTAGAGGCAGGGACATTAAAATTAACTGGACTTTGTGAAGAAGACATCTACAACGAAATGACCACACTTCTTTCTGACAAAAATGAATACGACAAAATGAGTGAAGCCACAAACCCTTACGGAGATGGCCACGCATCTGAAAGAATCTGTGACATTTTATCCAAAAATCTATAAACAAAAAAATCCAACTTCTACATGAAGTTGGATTTCATATTTAAACGTCAAATAAATTTGATACGTTAACAGATTGGATTTTCTCAATTATCTTAATCTGGAATTGAATTGTTTAATTAAGCTTGTTTTTTGCTCTTTCTTGATTTTCTTTCAGTATTGAAAAGAGGATTAACTCTTTCGTAGAAGTCATTCATTTGTGCAAAGTTCATACTTGCCATGTTTGAGCTTAAGCTTACTGTACAGTTTTTACCGAAATTTCTAATTTGTTTTTGTGTTGTTTTTGTGAACATATTATTTTCCCCCTTATTAATTGTTTATTACTCTTTTAAGATGTTACTATTTGTTTAATTTGTTTAGTTATTACGCTTGTTTTTTGTTTTTCTTTAATTTTCTTGAACCAAATAATGGTGTCATTCTTTCGTAAAAGTTATCCGCTTGAGCAAAATTCATGCTCGCCATACTTGTGTTAAAACTAATTTGTGAACTTTTTCTAATATTATTTTTTCTCATAAATTTTACCCCCTATGCGTTTTTTCTGTTCTTGAAGATTCTTCTTGATCCAAACAATGGAGAGAATCTTTCGTTAAAATGATCGACACTTGCGAATGTCATTGATGACATGTTTGTGTTCAAACCAAGAGATGTTTTCTTTGCAAAATCTAAATATTTTCTGTTATTCTTAATCATTTCAGTTCCCCCTCATTTAATATTTATATGTGATTTTCGATTCGTTAATAAATGAATATTCAACGAACGAAATTATCGAATTTAATATTCAAGGAATATCCAAATGATAACTCATCTCATATCCCTCATTGCAATAAGTATTATATAACCATAAAACAGCTATGTCAAGCACTTTTTCAAAGTTTTTTGAAAAATTTTTGTAAAGAAAAATTAGGAAAACGAATGATTTTTGTGAGTACCGTTTTCACAGAAGGCTTATTTTTATGCGATAAATATTTTTTCAGGAAAACAAATGTTGATATGTTCAAGTTTTATAATAAAAATAAATTTTTCCCAGTTACTCAATGTTTTCCTGGAATTTTCCCGAAAGAAAACAGATAGCATTTTAAAAATATGGGAAAATTTTTTGTGAAGTTGATAATGTATATTGGTGATTGCAAAGAAATTTAGCAAAATAAAGCTATTTGCACAAAAAAATTAGCCGAAATATTCGGCTAATTCAAATCAATTTATTTCTTGTCTTCGATGTATTTTATACATAAATCGATAGATGCTTGTAATCCTTCTTGGTGAGTTCTTTCCATTGCGTGTGATGCATCAACACCAGGGCCAATCAAAGCAACTCTCAAATTATATCCTGCGGCTAATGCTGCTGATCCGTCTGATCCGTAGAATGGATAGATGTCAACTGCGTGAGGGATATTATTTTCTCCACAAATTCTGACTAATCTTTCTTTTAATTCTAAATCGTAAGGACCTGTAGAATCTGCTGCACAGATAGTTGTTTTAAATTCAGAAGATGTTTGTCCGTCTCCAGGAGCAGCCATGTCAACAACGATGAATTCGTCAGTTTCTTCTGGAATTCCGTAGCATGCACCGTGTCCAACTTCTTCGTAGTTTGAGATGAAGAAGTTAAGAGTGTGTTTTGGAGTTATGTTGTTTTCTACAAAATATCTTACAGTTTCATACAATACGTATACACAAGCTTTGTCATCTAAGTGTCTTGATTTTACGAATCCGCTTTCTGTTAATTGAGTTCTTGAATCCAAATAGATGAAATCACCAACGTTGATTCCTAGTTTTTCTACATCTTCAGCTGATTCTACCTTTTCGTCGATTCTGATTTCCATAGTCTTGGCATTTCTTTCGTTGCTTTTAGCTTCTGGGCCGTAAACGTGAACTGATTGTTTGTCGTTTAAGCATGTTCCAGTGTATTTTTTGCCAGACATTGTAGAGATAGTTACGTATTCATTTTCAACAGAGTTGTATGCGTATCCACCTACTAAGAATGTTTTTAATCTTCCGTTTGGTTTGATTTCTTTAACCATTAATCCCAATGTATCTACGTGGGCTGCAAATGTGGATTGTTTTTCGTCAGTTTCACCACGAAGAGTAACAACCATTGCACCCTTGTTAGTGAAGTTGATTTCAACTTTTCCTAATTCTTCGAATTTTTTTCTAACTTTTTCCATAACGACTTTAGTGTCGCCAGATGGGGAAGAAGTCATTAAAATTTCTTGTAAAAAATCTAAATTTTCCATATTGAGAACCTCCTAAAATATATTTTTATGATACCACATATAATCACATTGTTTCAATCTTTAAAGTGAGGGTTAATGTTTTAACTATAATTATACGCATCAAATATATGATAAAATTAATTGAGGTGAAAAATGAAAGGATATTTTGCATCACATTTCTTCAACGACGCTATGTTTCGTTGGACTGAAGATTTGGCGAGATTTATAGAGAAAGAAGTGGACATTGATTTGTATGTGCCACAACGAAATGATTCAATAAACAACAAAAAAGACAATGATGCTACAATTACTGACATCGACATCGCAAGAAATGACATGAAGAAGTTAAAAGAAGCAGATGTTTTGATAGCTTGTCTTGATGGATTGTCGATTGACGATGGTGTTGCAGGAGAAATCATGGCTTTTTCTGTGATGAAAGATTATGAAGAAGAATACAAATTAACTGACAAGAAAAGAATTATCATCGGATTTGTCACAGATATGAGGTATTTGGGAACTGGAGAGAACAAATTATACAGAAACCAAATGATAGTCGGCCAAGTTAAAGACAAAGGATATTTCATCGTGGGCTATCCAAACACAGACGATTACAAGAAAGAAATCGTGAATATTATTAAAAGAGAATATTAGAAAAATCTAGCTAGAAATAGCTAGTTTTTTTATTGACAAATGGTAAATGAAAATTTATCATATAAGTGATAAGAATATTCACTATCAAGAGGGAGAAGAATGAGAAGAATGAAAAGCAAGTACTTATCTGGAATATGCAAATTAATTTATTTAATAACAGTAATTTTAATATTTATAGTTAACAAGAGAAATATTCAATTACCAAAAATCACATTGATTCTTTTAGTGGGAATAAATATGTTTAGCTTTGCCGCAAATATATTTTTATCGGAAATATCAAAAAAGTTAAAAATTGGCATAATTTTGTCTTTGGTAATTTTTTACGTAATTTTCTTAATTTTAATATGATTTAATAGAAAATTGAAATATTCTTGTCGTAACATAGCGAAGTTCTCATTGGATTTTGGCGGAGATTTTGTGAGGACTTTTTTGTTGGTATCAGAATTAGATATAACTTGGTGTATAATATAAATGAAAGAATAATTCAAAATAACAAATTGGATAAATTACGGATTTTACACTATTTTTAAATGTGGGAATATGGTATAATTAGTAGTTGTGATTTGTAGTTAACTTAACAGTTAAATGAATCTAATAATTTGAAAGGAAGTTGTTATGAATAAATTAGCGATAATTGGTGCACAATGGGGAGACGAAGGTAAGGGAAAGGTTGTAAATTACTTTTCCAAATTTAATGATATTATTGTAAGATCTTCTGGTGGTGCCAACGCAGGACATACTATTTATTTTAAAGACAAAAAGTACGTACATCATTTACTACCATCAATAACTTTTGACACAGATTCTAAGGGATTCTTGGCAAAAGGAATGGTAATCGAATTAGAACAAATGATTGAAGAGTTGAAAGTTTTGGAAGCTGATTTCCCAGGAATTTCAAAGAGATTTATGGTAGATGTAGAAACATTTATCGTTCTACCTTACCACAAAGAAGAAGACGGATTGTTGGAATCTATGAGAAAAAATCCTATCGGAACTACAAAAAGAGGTATAGGACCTGCTTATCAAGACAAAGCTGCTAGACAAAACGTTAGAATTATTGATTTGTTTGACGATGAATTGTTAAGAGAACGCGTTGAAGAAATAGTTTATTTAAAAAACAACATCTACGAAGGCAAAATGCACATCGATGTCGACGAAACAGTAAATTATTTGCTTGACAAGTTCGACCAATTATTAAAATTGGGCGTTACATTCACATCAGCATCTGAAATCGAAGAAGAAATCAAAAACAAAAAAGTTCTTTTCGAAGGTGCACAAGGAATCATGCTTGACTTAGATTCAGGAACATACCCATACGTTACATCAAGCACAACAACTGCTTACAGCACATCAGCAGCAGATGTTACATTGACTGATGATGACACAATCATGGGAGTTGTAAAAGCATATACATCCAGAGTTGGAGAAGGAGAATTCCCAACAGAATTGTTCGATGAAGATGCAGACAAACTTAGAAAATTAGGCAATGAATTCGGAGCTACAACTGGAAGAAACAGACGTGTAGGCTGGATTGACCTTGCACAATTACGTTATGCAATCAAAAAGAGCAAAATCAACTCAATCGTCATGACAAAAGCAGACGTATTAAACGGCTACGATAAAGTAAAAGTATGCGTTGGATATGAAATAGATGGAGTTGAACAAAAAATGCCATTCATTTCAAATGATTTCAAAAAAGCAAAACCAATCTACAAAGAATTTGACGGTTGGAATGATGTGTTTGAAGTAAACTTCTTGAAATACATGACATTTATCGAAAAAGAATTAGACACAGAAATCTCTTATGTTTCTTATGGTCCAAAAACAGAAGAAATTATGGGAAAAAGAGATTTTATCATGAATATAAAATAAAATATTACAAATTATACCGTGGACTAGTTCACGGTATTTTTTTGCCCAAATTTACATCAAACTCCAACCTCAGAAAATTTATAAAAAAATGTTACAAAATTTCAAAAAAATTGTTTTATGAAATTGAAAAATATCAAATAAAAACGTAATTTGCAAAACAAATGTTGAATTTTCAACGTTTTAAATCGAAAAAATAAAAACAAAAAATTTTAGGAAAAATGTTGAACATAGTTCAAAAAAGTGTTACAATATAAAACGTCAAAAGAAATGAACGGTGTTCAATAGATGAAAGGAGGTTAGTTGTGTCGTATTTGGACGAAAAGAAAAAAGATAATAAATTACAAATAATTCAGTCTGCGGTTAAGATGTTTGAGAAAAAAGGCGTTGATAAGACGACTATCAGAGATATTATGAGCAACACTGATTTGGGATTGGGAACTTTTTATTCTTATTTTAAGGATAAGGAAGATTTGAAGGAACAAATTGTCCTGAAGAAGCTTACAGATTTGGTGGTGGAAACTGAGAAGAAGTGCACACAAGAAGATCATGTTGAAAGGTTTATTAGTTTTTTGGATTATATTATTGATTATTACATTGCTAATCCTTTTGAGTTTGAACTTGTTGCGAGTAATTTGAACTGGGCGTTGTATGCTAAGGTAGAAAATGATAAGAGATTTTCTGAAACAGACACTGCGCTGAAATATATTTTGAACAAGTATTCACAGTTGTTCTCAAAGGAATATTCTGATTCACAAAAATTATATATTCTTTCTTTGACGATTGAGACTGTGATTTCAACTTGTAAGCTTGCAATCAGAAAGGATTCCATTTTATCGATTGATGAAATGAAGTCTGTTTTGGTTGAAGTTATTAAACAAATTTTAAATAGATAAGGGTGATTTACATGAAGAAATTTTCAGAATTTATAGCTAATCATCCTAAGTTAGTGCTTTTGGTTATGACTTTGTTGTTGATTCCATCAATAATTGGTTACAAGGCAACAAATATCAATTACGATATTTTGTCTTATTTGCCAACTGATTTGAAATCAACTCAAGGCCAAACAATTTTGGACAAAGATTTCAAAAATGCAGCTACTGGGATGTTGATTTTAAAGGGCACAGACAACGATGCCGAGAAATTAAGAGAAGAAGTGCAAAAAATCGACGGGGTTGAGGATGTTATTTCCAAGACTTCAATTTTAGGACCAACTGTTCCTAACGAATTTTTGCCAGATGATATTAGGGATGTGTTCTATGCCAAAGATAGCACTTTGATGATGGTTAAGTTTAGTGAATCGTCATCTTCAATGAGAACTATGAAGGCGATAGATCAAATCAAACAAATCGAATCCAAAGAAAAATACTTGAGTGGTATTAGTGCTCTTGTAAAAGATACGAAGGATTTGATTGACAAGGAAACGCCGATTTATGTAATGCTTGCTGTGGCACTTGGACTTGTGGTGTTGAGCTTGACGAATGAATCGACTGTAATTCCATTCGTGTTCATGTTGAATATAGGATATGCTGTTATTTATAATTTTGGGACTAATATATTCTTAGGACAAATATCCTACATTACTAAGGCGATTGCAGCGGTGTTGCAACTTGCCGTTACGATGGACTATTCGATTTTCTTGTATCACAGATATGCAGCGGAAAAGAAAAAGAGAGACACACATAAGAAGGCAATGGCAAAAGCTATTGAGGCGACATTCTCATCGTTATTCTCATCTTCACTTACAACTTTTGCAGGATTCTTGGTTTTGATATTGATGAGATTATCGTTGGGTAAAGATATCGGTCTTGTAATGAGTAAGGGTGTATTCATAGGACTTTTATCTACTTTGGTTGTTCTTCCACCAATGCTACTTCTTACAGAAAAAGCTGTGGACAAATACAATCACAAAGTATTACTTCCAGAATTTACCAAATTACCAAACTTCGTCGTAGATAAGAGAAAAGTGTTGGCATTAGTATTTGTAGTGTTATTTATTCCAGCAATTTATGGATCTGTAAACACAAAATTATACTACAACTTGGATAGATCATTGCCACAAGATTTGGACTCCATTGTATCTCTTAATAAAATGAAGAAAGACTACAACATGGCAAGTACTCATTTTATCGTTGTAAAAGATAATTTATCTAACACTGCTATGGATTCTATGATTGATGAGTTAGAACACATCGACGGTATCAATTCAGTTGTCGGAACGAATTCAATCACAGGTGTTACAATTCCTGCGACATTCTTGCCAGACAAACTCAGAGATAACTTCGTAAAAAACGGCTACGAAATGCTGATGGTTAATTCAGAATACCAAACAGCATCTGACAAAGTGAACAAACAAATCACACAAATGCGTGATGTAATAGCAAAACACGACAAGGACGGATATTTGACAGGTGAAGCTGTTCTTACAGACGATTTGACAGATATTTCCGATCAAGATTTCAAGATGGTTAACATAGCATCATTAATTGCAGTATTCATAATCATCGCAATATCGTTCAAATCATTTGGAATTCCAGTTGTATTGATAGCAGCCATAGAACTTGCAATTCAAATCAACATGGCAATCCCATTCTACTTCAATCAAACAATTCCGTTTATCACATCAATCGTAATTGGCGTAATTCAATTAGGATCTACGATAGATTATTCTATATTAATGACGGACAGATTCTTGTTCGAATATCGAAAGACTAAAGATGTAAATGGTTCGTTGAAAACATCGGTAAGAGAAACATCCAAATCAATTGTTACAAGTGCCTTATCATTCATGGCAGCGACAGTTGGTGTAGGAATTTATTCAAAAATGGAAATAGTATCCACAATATGTACGTTATTGGCTAGGGGAGCAATCATCAGTATGCTTGTAATCATAATATTACTTCCAGCAGTATTGAGCATTACATTCCCATTTATCAAGAAAACAACTAAAAATTTAGCGTAAAGGAGAAGACTATGAAGAAAAATATTGAAAAAATCTTAGCCTTGTCATTAGTATCTTCAATGACATTTGCTAACCTATCATTTGCAGAACAACAAGATTTAATCAAAAAATCAGAAACAGTTTATGTAACAGTAGAAGGTAACGAAATCAAAGACAAATCAGTTTCTGTATGGTTAAATTCAGATAAAAATATAAAAGCAAACGACAAATCTAATTTAAAAAATGTAAAAGATTTGAAAACAGACAAAGAACTAAAATCTGAAAATGGTTATTTGAAATTAGATGAAAACAAAAAAGACATCTACTACAAAGGTGACACTGACAAAAAACTTCCAGTGGATGTATCTGTAAAATACTTCTTAGATGGAAAAGAAATGAAAGCTTCTGAATTGGAAGGTAAGTCTGGTCATTTGAAGATTGTAATCAATTCTAAAAATAACAGATACGAAGCCAAAACAATTGACGGACAATCAAAAAATGTATATTCACCATATGTCGTTGTAGCAGCGATGACATTTGACGATGAAAAAGTAGAAAACGTCACATCAGACGATATCAAAGTTGTAAAAGACGGAAAGAACGAAATAGTAACTACAGTTATGACACCAGGTATGAAACAAAACTTAACAGGAATTGTAGAAGACAAAGAATTGGACAACTTCAAAGACGAAGTTTCAGTTGAAATGGATATTAAAGATTACAAACCAGTAGAAATCTATTCTGTAATCACTAACGAATTCTTCCAAGAAAAGAAAAACATCGATTCATTAGATAAACTTCAAAACGGTGTTAAAGAATTACAAGATAATTCACAAAAACTTGTAGATGCATCAGTTAAATTATCTGAAGGACAAGACAAATTAAACTCAGGAATTTCACAAATGCAAACAGGAGTTACAAAACTTCACTCGGGTTCACAAAAACTTGCATCATCAACACAACAAATGCAAGGCAAATTCTCAGGAATACAATCAAAAGTAGGTCCAATCCAAGGATATATAGCTCAAATGAATGACGGTAGCTTGAAATTGTATAATGGAATTTCTGACTACACAGCTGCAGTAGCTAAAATCAAAGAAAACACAACTAAAATCAAAGAAGGCTCCGAAAAATTAGCCAAAGGTGCGACTGATTTGGACAATGGAGTTGGCAAATTAAAAGATGCGACTTCACAATTAAGAGCTGGAACTGAAAATATGAAAGAAATGACTGCACAAAAAGACCAATTGCTTGAAAAATCATCACAATTATCAAACGGATTGAATGGTTTGGCAGGAAGTTATGGTCAATTAGCAGATACAGTTGAACAAATTTCAGGAAAATCTCAACAATTAAAAGATTCAAGCGCACAATTCAACGAAAAATTACAACAAGTAGCACAACTTGCAGGTGGTGCTGAGACAAGTGCAAGTGCAGAAAAAATCGCACGTGGACTTGAAAGTTCAGCAGAAGGATTGAACAATGCAATCCAACAATTACAAGCAAACAATGAAGAAGGACAACTAAACGACACAATTGCATATCTTCAAGCACAAAAAAATGTAATGTACGTTCAAGCAGAATCTATCAGAAATGCTGGTTCACAAAATGCTGGGCAACAAAAACTACAAGCAGCATTGGCACAACTAGCACAAAGCTCAAGTGCATTATCACAAGGAAACGCTGTTTTATCCAATGCGCTTATGAGAACATCAGCTGCTATGAATCAATCGAAAGCAAAACTTGTAGATTCTTCTAACCAATTATCCCAAGGATTGGGACAAATGGGAGGCGCATTGAATGGCGCAGACGGATTATCAACATTGAAGGATTCCATCGACAAACTTGACGATGCAACAGGTCAAATCAAAGGTGGATCACAAACATTAAAAGAAGGAACATTGCAAAATGAAAAAGCAATGGCAATGCTTTTAAATGGAATGGAAGAATTGGACAAGAATTCAAGTGCGTTAGTTGAAGGCTCATCAAAATTATCTGGTGGATTACAAGAATTCAACAAACAATCAGCTCTTTTATCTTCATTGTCACAAATCAATGAAAAAGCCATTATTCCAATGAGTAATGCAATCAATATGTTAAATGATGGACTTGGAAAATTAGATTCATCAACTGGACAATTAAAATCAGGTAGCGACAAGCTTGCTTCTGGACAAAAAGAATTCAGTTCCAAATTAAAAGAATACAAAGAAAAAGGAATTGATGAATTATCCAACAAGACAAAAGATTTGAACAAATTCAAAGACATCATCGATGCTATGAGTGATTTGGCAGTAAAAGATTCTTCATTCACAGGAACAGACAATAATTTTGAAACAAAATCAAGAATTGTTGAAAAAATAAAATAGTAATCTTTACAAAAACATTCTATTCTGATACAATCTAATGTATCGATGAAGAGAATATTAGTTCTATACGATTTTTCAGAGAGAAAGTGTAAGGTGGAAACTTTCATTTACGATAGAATGAACCTAACTCGGAGATTATGTCAAAATCATAGGGTTGTCACCTTATAACTAACAAACTAGAAGTGGTATAGCGATCCTTCGTCTTCGTGACGGAGGATCTTTTTTTAGATACATATTAAATACACCAAAGAAAGGAACATGTAAATTATGAGAATGAATAAATTTTATATGCCAACTTTAAGAGAGGATCCACAAGATGCAGAAATAGCAAGCCACAAGCTTCTATTAAGAGCTGGCATGATTAGAAAAACAGCAGCAGGGTTGTACAGTTATTTGCCATTGGGATATCGAATTGTAAGAAAAGTAGAAAACATCGTTCGTGAAGAAATGGACAACTACGGTTCACAAGAAATCCATATGCCAGTAACTCAACCTCGTGAAATCTGGGAAGAATCTGGAAGATGGAAGACATTTGGACCGGAAATGTTCAAGCTCAAAGACAGAAATAATCGTGAATTCTGCCTCGGACCAACAGCCGAAGAATATTTTACAGATTTAGTAAAAGGTGAAATCAAAAGCTACAAGCAACTTCCACTTAATATTTACCAAATCCAAACAAAATACCGTGATGAAAAAAGACCAAGATTTGGAATCAACCGTTCCAGAGAATTCTTGATGGAAGACTCTTACACATTTGATGTAGATGAAGAAGCGATGCGTGAAGCTTACATGAATATGTGGAGAGCGTATGAAGTTGTATTCAACAGACTTGGCTTGGAATACAAAATCGTAGCTGGAGACAGTGGCGCAATGGGTGGCAACAGTTCACACGAATTCATCGCATTAAGTGATGTAGGTGAAGGTGTGATTTGCTACAGCGATGACAGTGATTTCGCAGCAACAGATGAAAAAGCATACGTATACTATCAAGTAAACGATGAAAATGTAGAAAAACTTCCATCAGAAAAAGTCCTCACACCAAACTGCAAAACAATTGAAGAAGTAAGTGATTTCTTGAATGTTGACGCCGCACATTGCTTGAAGGCTGTGGATTTGATGGTAGAAGGAAAACCTGTAATAGTGTTCATACCAGGAGATCGTGAACTTAACATGTCCAAACTTGTAAGTTATTTGAAATGTCCAGAACACGAAATCGAAATGATGGAAGAAAAAGACATCCTAGCTTTGAACAGTTCACCAGGATTTACTGGACCAATCGGACTAGATTCAAGAATCATCATTGACTCAAGAGTTACACAAATGAAAAACTTCGTCGTTGGAGCGAATGAAGAAAACTACCACATCAAAAACGTAAACTACGGGGATGATTTCGAAGGGGAAATCGTAGAAGATTTGTTGATGGTACAAGAAGGGGATATCGATCCTGAAACAAAATCTCCATTGAAATTCAAAAGAGGAATCGAAGTTGGAAATATATTCCAATTGGGACAAAAATACTCCAAGAGCATGAATGCTACATTCTTAGATGAAAATGGAAAAGAACAATTCTTCTGGATGGGATCATACGGAATCGGCGTTACAAGAAGTGTCAGCGCAATTGTAGAACAAAACCATGACGAC
This sequence comes from Finegoldia dalianensis, assembly GCF_046255015.1. NCBI lineage: Bacteria > Bacillati > Bacillota > Tissierellia > Tissierellales > Peptoniphilaceae > Finegoldia > Finegoldia dalianensis. Next base: position 23,912 of record NZ_JBDLBQ010000008.1, on the reverse strand, counting down.
AAGGGAATGATTTGGCCATTAGTTGTAGCGCCATATCACGTAATCATCACAGTTGTTAACACAAAGAATGAAGAACAAAATACACTTGCAGAAAAACTTTACGAAAAGTTACTTCTTCAAGGAGTAGAAGTTCTACTTGATGACAGAAAAGAAAGAGTAGGAGTAAAATTCAACGACCGTGACCTAATAGGAATTCCGCTAAGAATAACTGTAGGAAAGAAAGCATCTGAGGACATAGTAGAATTTTCTGAAAGAAAAACACTTGAAAATGTAGAAATGTCATCAACAGAAGCTTACGAAAAAGTAATGGAAATCATCAACGCTAACTTAAAATCAGTTGGTGGATTGTACAGATAATTTAAAATGAGAACTACGAGTGATAAGGCTCGTAGTTTTTTTCTCGCCACTTTTTATTTATCTACGCCAAATTTACGAAAATGGCGAGAAAAATCTCGCCAATATTGATTTATCTACGCCATTTATGGTATAATGGCGAGAAAGATGGTGAGAATGTATGAGAGAATTTGATTATTCAAAATTATTAAATCTGAATATTCCTGCAAATATGTACGATTTGATATCAAAAATTTACGAATATAAAGGCAAACAGGAACTTTATGTAGCAAATTTTTCTGATGTACTTGAAAAGATGGTGGAGGTTGCGAAGATTCAGTCAACAAAATCTTCTAATGCAATCGAAGGAATTTCTACAAATGATAGTAGATTAGAAGAGTTAATGAAGAAAAAAAGTGAACCTAGAAATAGAAATGAAGAAGAAATATATGGATATAGGGAAGTGTTGGATATTATCCACGAAAATTATTCAGATATTGACTTTACGAAAAATAATATCTTGACTCTTCATAGTAGGTTGTATTATTACTCTTCTGAAAGTCATAAAGGGAAATTCAAAACTATCGATAATAGCATTGTGGAAACAAATGCATTTGGAGAGAAAAAGATAAGGTTTCAGCCAGTGTCTGCATTTGAAACAGAAAATTATATCGATAAAATGATAAGTGCTTATGATGAAGCCGTAAAATTAAAAGTACCACCATTGTTATTAATTTCATCTGTGGTGCATGATTTTTTGTGTATTCATCCTTTTTATGACGGAAATGGTAGAATGTCTAGGCTATTGACGCTTTTGCTTTTATATAGAAATGGTTTCTTTGTAGGAAAATATATTTCTTTGGAAATGATAATTGAAGATACTAAGGATATCTATTATGAACAATTACAAGCATCAAGCGAGAATTGGCATTCTGGAGAAAATGATGAGTTGCCATTTATAAAATATATGTTATCAGTTATTTACAAAGCATATGTTGAATGTGATGAAAGGTTCAGACTAATAGGAGAGAAATCATTGACATCTGTCGATAGAATTATGAAAGTTTTCGAAAAAACGTTAAAACCATTATCTAAGTCAGATATAGTTATAATGTGTCCAGACATTTCTCAAAGAACCATTGAAAGAGCCTTGAAAGAATTAAAAGACACACATTTAATTAAACAAATAGGTAGTGGAAGAGCAACTAGATATATTAAAGCTTGATATTAGCGAAAATCAAAAAAAGCTGTGAGATTATCTCACAGCTTATATTTTTATAGTTAACAACAGCAAGAACCGCTGTTTCCATCACAATCACATTCATTTCCTGGGCCGTCACAACCATCGAACAGACCAAAGTGATTTGTTCTATCTCCAACGACATCGAAGTATTTTTTAAATCTAGTTTCTTCGATCATTGCGCAGCTGTTTCCACACACTGCCATTGGCAAATCTTTATAGAATCTGTGGTGGTCATCTAGGTCGAAGTAGTGTTCGCTACCTAAAATACCTCCGCGATAAGTTACGAATTGTCCATATTGTTCGCATCTATCTTCGATAATTCCTGGTAATTTCACTGCTCTTACAGTTCTTGATGTGAAGTTCACATTGCCAACCAATTCTTCGATTTTTCTGTTTTCGATTGGTGCCTTAGTGATTTTAGTATATCTGAAATCTTCCCAGCCGATTTTATGCAATAATCTTCTGAAATCTTCTACATACATTGCTCCCGCTAAACATTCGCCACGTAATACAGGGTTTTGGTAAATTTCATCAGAAACCCTTCTGTCAGCGAAAATATCTGAGAAGTACAATTCTCCACCTTTTTTCAAAACTCTCCACACTTCTTTGAACACTTCTTCTTTGAACGGAGAAAGGTTGATAACGCAGTTACTGATTACAACATCAACAGATTCATCTTCTATTCCCATAGATTTCAAATCTTCAATGTAACCTTTTTTGAATTCTACGTTTGATTTCTTGTAGCCAAATTTTTCAGCCATTTGGTCTTGATATTTTCTAGCAAAATCCAATTGGTCATCTGTCATGTCGACGCCGATTACTTTTCCATTTTCACCGACTAATTTAGAAGCGACATACACATCGACCCCTGTTCCGCATCCCAAATCCAACACAGTACATCCTTCAAGAGCTGATGGAATTGGAGAGCCACAACCGTAAAATCTCTTCAAAAGTTCAGGATTAACCATTCCTCTTATTTTTTTGATATGAAGTGGCATACTATCCGAACAACTACAGATTTGAGTTTGCATTTTGCCTTCTTTTTCTGTAGTAATATTGCTGTAATATTCTGAAACTTGTTTTCTAATATCTTCCATAAATACCTCCTAATGTTATTCTAATATTATTATAACATTAACAACAATTATTTCTAGAGTTTTGCATTGGCTCAATTACCCTTGTAAAGAAAATCGCTGCAAGTCCAGCTCCGATTAATGGAGCAATAGTATAGACGATGAATGTATCTGTAGAAAAAGCGATGTTTTTCCAACCGACAAACCACCCAATAACTCTAGGACCCAAATCTCTTGCTGGATTTAGTCCGGCATCAGTCATAGGGCCAATCGTACAAATCAATACTGTAACCGTTAGACCAATAAATAATGGAAACAAGTCATCACTTGGTCTACCTACGTTACAACCTTCAGTCATTGAAAAAATAATCATAACCAAAATGAAAACTCCAAGCGCTTCCGCAAAAGCTGCGACAGGCATACTGATTACGCCGTTTGCTGTGTTAGGGAACACTTCACACCAAATACTGGATGCAGGAGTTGCAACATCCATTGTTAAATTAGCTGCAGATAAATTTTTTCTCACAGAATCAGCGAAAAATATCCAAAGTGCACTTGCAGCTAGAATAGCTCCAATGAATTGACCCAATATGTATACAGGGAAATTTTTCCAAGAACATCTTTTTGAAATGCACATAGCAAAAGTAACCGCTGGATTAAAATGCGCACAAGATAGATTTCTTGTAGCGTAAATTGCAATAGCGATTGCGACTCCCCATACGACACCAACTTGGAATGGACCAGTATGAGCTTGGTACAAAGTAGCTGTCGCTACAGATCCAATACCCAAAAAACACATCAAAAACGTTCCGATTATTTCACCGACACAACCGTGTATGAGGCTTTCTTTTGTTACGACTTCGCAGCAACAACTGTTATCTTCTGAACTCATTAGTTCACCTCCAGAAATTATTTAACGATAAATATTATCGTGATTTAATTATAAATTATAAAATATAATTAGTCAACGAAATTGACAACTTTCTATCTTAAAAGTGATTAGTGCAAAGAAAATAATATGGTATTATATAAAAAAGGAGTGCGATTATGAAAACTGACAAAATGATTTTAAGAAAATTTACAATAAATGATGCAGACAAAATGTATGAAAATTGGGCAAGTGACAGCAGAGTTACGAAGTTTTTGACGTGGAAGCCTCACACATCACTAAAAGAATCAGAAAAAATCATAAAACAATGGATTAATGATGACAAGAATGTTTACTTTGCGATTTGCAACACTAACAATGAAAACATCGGCTGTATATCTGCTAGTTTAATCAAAGAAAATCCTAAGACTTACGCTATTGGCTACTGCTTGACATACGATTATTGGTCACAGGGAATAATGACCGAGTCTTTGAAACTAATGCTAAAATATTTATTTGAAGAAAAACACGCTGTAAGAGTAGAAGCTACACACGACAGGAAAAATCCTGCCAGTGGTAAGGTTATGGTGAATGCAAATATGAAATACGAAGGATGTCTTAGAAAATCAGCCACAAACAATCAAGGTGTTGCAGATTCTTGTATGTATTCAATGATTGATGAAGACTACGAATGTGATTTTGTGATTCCTGAATATGATGAGATGAATTTCAGACAAGAATTGTTGGCGGATGAAAAGACGATGAGTTTCAATGAAAAATACGGTGGAGCTATTGATTTCCCAGAAGATAAATGGCAAATCTGGTATGACAAATGGATAAACTCTGACGACAGATTTTACTATTACATTATGGGTCATAACAAGCCTGTCGGAGAATGTTGTATATATAAGGAAGATGATAGGTGGATTTGCAGTCTAATTGTAAAAGATGAATACAGAAACAATGGCTACGGGAAAAGAGCGTTGATGTTTTTGATTGATTTGGCAAAAAAATTAGACATAGATGAGCTATACGATAATATTGGTACCTGTAATCCTTCGTTGAATTTGTTTTTGAAATGTGGATTTGAAGTTATATATACTAATGAAGAGTATTCAACTGTAAGAATCATCCTTGCTAACTTGTATTAATTTTTTGCTAGTAGTATGATGTAGTATATAATTTTATTTTAGATTGAGTATTAGAATTAGATTGAACAATAGAATGGATGATTAGATGAAGAATAAGAAATTTTATAGAAGAGCGATAGAGGTCGCATGGCCGTCGGTGTTGGAGAGCTTTTTCATAGCGCTTGCGGGAATTATTGACACATACATGGTGTCTTCGATTGGAAGCTCTGCAGTAGCGGCTGTAGGTCTTACCACACAACCCAAATTCATAGCACTAGCGATATTCTTCTCCATAAATATTGCTACGTCGGCTTTAGTTGCTAGACGTCTTGGAGAAGAGGACAAGGAAGGAGCAAACAGAATACTTGTAACAGCGATTATCATGGGACTTGTGCTAACGGTTGTTATAAGCACTGTGATGGTGTATTTTTCGGATAGTATTCTGAGACTTGCAGGAAGTAACTCGGACACGCATACTGATGCGCTGAATTATTTCAGAATAATCATGGGAGGAATGATTTTCAACGTAGTAAGTATGACGATAAATGCAGCGCAAAGGGGATCTGGCAACACTAGAATTGCATTTACAACTAACTTGGTGTCAAGTATTGTCAACATATTTTTCAATTACTGCTTGATAGGTGGTAATTTTGGTTTTCCCAAAATGGAAGTTTCAGGAGCAGCGCTTGCGACAGTACTTGGAACAGTCGTAAGTAGTATTATGTGTATCAGATCGCTTTTCAGAAAAGATGGTTTCGTACAAATCAAATACATTTTCAAGAAGAAAATCAAGCCAACAGTTGAAGTATTCACAAGCATCGTCAAACTTGGAACCAATTTGTTCGTAGAAAATATAGCCATGAGAATTGGTTTCTTGACAACGGCATTGATGGCAGCAGGACTTGGAACGGACACATTTGCAGCACACAACGTAGGAATGAATCTTTTGAGCATTTGTTTTGCGTTTGCAGATGGAATGCAAGTTGCAGCAGTCGTTCTAACAGGATCAAGCCTTGGCGCTGGTAAGAAAGAAAACGCGAAGATTTACGGCAAGGTCTGTCAACGAATCGGGCTTATGATATCTTTGGTATTATCTGTGATATTGTTGTTATTTGGAAAAGGGATATTCCATTTGTTCTTCGACAAATTATCCATCATAGAAACTGGAGAAATCATCGCAAGATTTATCACTGTAATAGTCCTTCTACAAATCTCACAAATCATCTACGGAGGATGTTTGAGATCAGCAGGAGATGTAAAATACACATTAATCTCGTCAATCATAAGTGTAACAATCATAAGAACAGCAGTAACATACATCCTTGTATCTGTGTTTAACATGGGAATCGTGGGAATATGGCTAGGAATCTTCTCCGACCAATTCTCCAGATACATGTTCAACTCAATCAGATTTAGACAAGGGAAATGGGTCAACATTAAAATATAAATGGATAAAAGTCGCCTCATGGGGCGATTTTTTGATTGCGACATTTGTCGCAAGTTAAAGAAAAAATGTCTAGCACAAAACTTATCACGCCTCTTGTTAGCAATAAAAACAAAAATTGTTTTAGCTAAGAATATCATTCGTAAAAAATAACCACAAATTCTAGCGAATTGAACCGTTTAAAAATCTCAATCGTGATAAGCGAAATTTCGTGTGAGATGTTCGGGCTTTAAAGTTTAGAAATTAATAATTTTGGAGGATAGATAATCGGGTATGGTTGGTTGTCTATATTAATCGACTATATGAAAATTTTTCTTGTAGCGAAAGACATCTTCACGCCTCTTGTTAGCAATAAAAACAAAAATTGTTTTAGCTAAGAATATCATTCGTAAAAAATAACTACAAATTCTAGCGAAGTGAACCGTTAAGAAATCTCACTCGTGCCAGAGCGAAGCTCGCACTTGAGATTTTAGGGTCACAAGCTTTGAATTTGTTTATTTTTGGAGACAGATATTCGTGCTAAATTATTTTTGTTTTTTGAGATATGTTTTGCAAGTAAAACAACTTTTATCATACGCCCTTTTATTATATAATAAGGAAGGAAACAAATTTTTCGTAAAAATATTGAAATTTTACAAAAAAACTTCAAAAAGGTGTTGACATTGTTGTATAGACAATGTATAATACCAGTTGTGCCTAAAGTTAGTAAGCGTAGAAGTGGAAGGTTGCTCGGGAAACGTGATTAATCTTCCGAGGTAATTTTCACCGAGAAGTCCTACACGATTAGGGCGATGGGTTAAACTTTTTAAAAAAGTTTTTTAAATTTTAGGTCACTGTACACCCGGGAGGGTGTATGAACATAACCCAGCAAGACGCTTCTTCAAAAATATAGAGGAGGTGCCTAAATGGCAAATCAAAAAATCAGAATCAGACTAAGAGCTTATGATCACGAATTAATCGATCAATCAGCTCAAAAAATCGTTGAGGCAGCTAAGAGAACTGACGTTAAAGTTTCAGGTCCTATTCCGTTGCCAACAGAAAAAGAAGTTATTACAATCTTAAGAGCTGTTCACAAATACAAAGACTCAAGAGAACAGTTCGAACAAAGAACACATAAGAGATTAATCGATATCATTAATCCTAACGCAAAGACATTGGAAGCGCTTAAAAAGCTTAACCTTCCTGCCGGCGTAGATATCGAAATTAAACTTTAATCTTAGTATGATTGTAAAGCAATCCGCTGTAAGTAAATTTTTAATGTGGATATCACACTATAGGAGGTGTACTCAATGAAGAGTATTTTAGGTAAAAAAATCGGAATGACTCAAATCTTCAACGAAGATGGTAGTGTTGTTCCAGTAACTGTCATTGAAGCGGGTCCAATGGTTGTTACACAAATCAAAACTAAAGAAAAAGAAGGATATAACGCAATTCAAGTTGGTTACATTGAAAAGAAAGAAAAACATGTAAACCAACCAATGAGAGGTCATTTTGGCAAAGCAGGCGTTTCATTCAAGAAACACTTACAAGAGTTTAAAATTGGTGAAGATGAACAATTTAACCTTGGCGATGAAATCAAATTAGATATATTCCAAGACGGAGACGTTGTGGATGTTATCGGTATTTCAAAAGGTAAGGGAACTCAAGGTTCAATAGTTAGACACAACTATTCAAGAGGACCTATGGGACACGGTTCTAAATCACACAGAGTTGCAGGTGCAAGAAGTGCGGGATCTTATCCAGCAAGAGTTTTCAAAGGACGTAAAGGTTCTGGAAAGATGGGTCACGACCGTGTAACTGTTCAAAACTTGAAAATTGTTAAAGTTGACAATGAAAGAAACTTACTTCTTATTAAGGGAGCTGTTCCAGGAAACAAAGGTGGAGTAGTTACTGTTAGAGAAGCTATTAAGTCAAAATAGGAAGGAGGATGAAACATGCCTAAAGTTCAAATTTTAAACCAACAAGGAGAAAATGTTGGAGAATTAGAATTAAATGAAGCCATTTTCGGCGTTGATGTTAATGAGCACGTTGTTTACGAAGTAGTTAGAAATCAACTTGCTAATAAAAGACAAGGCACACAATCTGCTAAAACTCGTAGTGAGGTAAGAGGTGGAGGAAAGAAGCCTTGGAGACAAAAAGGTACAGGTAGAGCAAGACAAGGATCTATCAGATCTCCACAATGGAGAGGTGGTGGGGTAGTATTCGCTCCAAAACCTAGAGATTACAGCTACGCTGTTCCTAAGAAAGTTAGAAGACTTGCAATCAAATCAGTATTAACTGACAAAGTTAATGACAATGAAATGATCGTTTTAGATAAATTAAGCTTAGATGCTATTAGCACTAAAAAAGCTGTTGAAGTATTAAAGAATATTAAAGCAGACAAGAAAGCTTTAGTAGTTGTTGATAAAAATGATGATACACTTTACAGATCATTTAGAAACATTGAAAATGTAGCTATTTGTGAAGCTAGATTAATCAATGTATATGATTGTTTGAAATACAACTCATTAGTTATTACAACTGATGCTGTTAAAATTCTTGAGGAGGTGTTTCAATAATGAAATCACCATATGATATTATTTTGAAACCAATTATTTCTGAAGATTCTATGGAAAAAATGGAAGACAAGAAATATGTATTCAAAGTAGATAAAAATGCGAATAAAATAGAAATCAGAAACGCTATCGAAAAGATTTTTGATGTTAAAGTAAAATCTGTTAACACTATGAACGTTAAAGGAAAAGTTAAAAGAATGGGCGCTCACAGTGGTAAGAGATCTGATTGGAAGAAAGCTATAGTTGCATTAACAGAAGATTCAAAAGAAATTGAATTTTTCGAAGGAATGTAATTAAGGGGGTAAAAACATGGCAATAAAAAAATATAAACCGACTTCTGCCGGCGTACGTGGTATGAGTGTTTTATCATTTGATGAAATCACAAAAACTACTCCTGAAAAATCATTAACTGTTAGCTTAAACAAATCTGGCGGAAGAAACTCTTATGGTAGAGTAACTACTCGTCACAGAGGCGGCGGAGCTAAGAGAAAATATAGAATTATAGATTTTAAAAGAAACAAAGATGGTATTAAAGCTGTTGTTAAATCAATCGAATACGATCCAAACAGAACAGCAAACATCGCTTTGTTACAATACGAAGATGGTGAAAAGAGATACATCATCCAACCACAAGGTCTAAAAGTTGGAGATGTAGTTGAAAGTGGTGCGGACGTAGATATTATTCCTGGTAATGCTCTTCCATTGAGAAACATTCCAGTTGGTACTACAGTTCACAACATTGAAATGAAAGTTGGCAAAGGAGCTCAATTAGTTAGAACAGCTGGTGCTGAAGCACAACTTATGGCTAAAGAAGGCAAATTTGCACAATTAAGATTACCATCAGGAGAATATAGATTAATTCACCTTGACTGCAGAGCTACTGTAGGACAAGTTGGAAATATCTCTCACGAATTGGTTACAATTGGTAAGGCTGGACGTAACAGACACTTAGGTAAGAGACCTTACGTAAGAGGTTCAGCAATGAACCCAGTAGATCACCCTCACGGTGGTGGTGAAGGTAGAGCACCAATCGGTAGACCAGCTCCTTCAACTCCATGGGGTAAACCAGCACTTGGACTTAAGACTCGTAAGAAAAACAAAAAGTCTAATAAGTACATTGTAAGAAGAAGAAAGAAATAACGGAGGGATAGAATGAGTAGATCACTTAAAAAAGGACCTTTCTGCGATGAACACTTAATGAAGAAAGTGGAAGAACTTAACAAAAACGATGAAAAGAAGATTATTAAAACTTGGTCTCGTCGTTCTACAATATTCCCTAACTTCGTAGGTCACACAATTGCAGTTCACGATGGAAGAAAGCATGTACCTGTTTATATTACTGACGATATGGTTGGTCATAAATTAGGAGAATTTGTTCCTACAAGAACATACAAAGGTCACATTAAAAACGAAAAAACGAGTAAGGTTCGTAATTAATATAAGGAGGTATGACAATGCAAGCTAAAGCTATAGCGAAATATGTACGTATTTCTCCTCTAAAAGTTAACTTTATATGCAAAGAAATTAGAGGTAAACAAGTTGATGAAGCCCTTGCTATATTGAAATTCACTCCTAAAAAAGGTGCTAGAATTTTAGAAAAAGTGCTAAATTCAGCAATTGCAAACGCAGAACACAATTTTGGATTAAACAGAGAAGATCTTTTTGTATCACAAGCATACGCTAATAATGCTCCAGTAATGAAAAGATGGAGACCAAAAGCTAAAGGAATGGCTTATCCAATCCTTAAAAGATCAAGTCATGTTGGCGTAGTTGTAGAAGAAAGAGAATTATAAGGAGGAGTCTGATGGGTCAAAAAGTTAATCCTAAAGGATTAAGAGTTGGTGTTATCAAAGACTGGGATTCAAGATGGTTTGCAGATAAAAAAGATTTTAGTGATTATTTAGTAGAAGATCACAAAATTCGTGAACTAATCAAGAAAGAATCTTTCAGCGCTGGTATTAGCAGTATAGCCATCGAAAGAGCATCAAACAAAATTAAAGTAACTATCAACACAGCTAAACCTGGTATGGTTATTGGCCGTCAAGGTGCTGGCGTTGAAGAATTAAAAAATAAATTAGAAAAATTAACAGGTAAGAAATTAATCATAAATGTAGAAGAAGTTAAGTTCCAAGACTTAGATGCACAATTAGTTGCAGAAAACATTGCATCACAATTAGAAAGACGTATTTCTTTCAGACGTGCAATGAAACAAACAATGCAAAGAAGCATGAGAGCAGGAGCTTTGGGTATTAAGACTATGGTTTCTGGTAGACTTGGTGGAGCTGATATGGCAAGAAGCGAAGGATACAGCGAAGGAACTATTCCTCTTCAAACTCTAAGAGCTGCAATCGACTATGGATTTGCAGAAGCAGACACAACTTATGGTAAGCTTGGTGTTAAAGTTTGGTTATACAAAGGTGAAATGTTACCTGGTATGACAGAAGAAGATTTACCTGTTTACAAAAACAAAAAGAACGACAAAAACAGAAAAAGAAGAAACAATAACAGAAAAGGTAAATCCCAAGCAGCTAAAAACTAATTCGAGAGGAGGAAATATTCTATGTTAATGCCTAAAAGAGTAAAATACCGTAGAGTTCACAGAGGCAGAATGAAAGGTAAAGCATTAAAAGGCAATACTTTAACTTACGGTGATTATGGTATACAAGCGTTAGGTTCTTGTTGGTTAACAGCTAATCAAATAGAAGCAGCACGTCGTGCTATGACAAGATATATAAAAAGAGGCGGTAACATCTGGATTAAAGTTTTCCCAGATAAGCCAGTGTCAAAGAAGCCTATCGGTATTCGTATGGGTTCAGGTAAAGGAGCTCCAGAATATTGGGTAGCAGTAATTAAACCAGGTAGAGTATTATTTGAAATGGCAGGTGTTCCTGAAGACGTAGCACGTGAAGCTATGAGACTTGCTCAACACAAACTACCTATCAAAACTAAATTTATAGCTCGTGAAGAGTTCGGAGAAAAGGACGGTGAAGCTGATGAAAACTAAAGAAATTCGTAATCTATCAGATCAAGATTTACAAAAACAATTAGAACAATCTAAAAGTGAATTGTTTAATCTACGTTTTCAATTAGCTACTGGGCAATTAGAAAACCCTATGATGATAGGACTTGTAAAAAAAGATATAGCTCGCATTAAGACTATTATTAGAGAACGTGAGCTAAACATTGGTAAGGAGGCTTAACAATTATGGAAAGAAATATGAGAAAAACCATAGTTGGTATAGTTGTTTCAGATAAAATGGATAAGTCAATTGTTGTAGAAGTTAAGACACTTGTTAAAGATCCTAAATACGGTAAACAATTAAGAAAAACAACTAAATTTAAAGCACACGATGAAGAAAACATTGCTGGTATCGGCGATAAAGTTAAAATAATGGAAACAAGACCTCTTTCTAAGACAAAGAACTGGAGACTTGTAGAAGTTATAGAAAAAGCTAAGTAATTCTTATTACGAAAGGAGAATTTTATGATTCAACAAGAAAGTCGTTTGAGAGTTGCAGATAACTCTGGTGCAAAAGAACTACTAGTAATAAGAGTTTTAGGTGGTACTAAAAGAAAGTACGCAGCTATCGGAGACATCGTAGTTTGCTCAGTTAAATCTGCACAACCGGGCGGTATGGTTAAAAAAGGTGATGTAGTAAAAGCTGTTATCGTAAGAACAACTAAACCATTGGGAAGAGCTGATGGAAGTTACATCAGATTTGACGATAACGCAGCTGTAATTATAAAAGATGATAAAAATCCAGTGGGAACAAGAATTTTTGGTTCAGTAACTCGTGAATTGAGAGCCAATAACTTCATGAAAATAATCTCATTGGCACCTGAAGTATTATAATTGGAGGTGTAAAGAGATATGAAGATTAAAAATGGAGATACTGTAATAGTTATTTCTGGTAAGGACAAAGGAAAGACTGGAAATGTTATTGAAGTATTAGCCAAACAAAATAAAGTGGTAGTAGAAGGAGTTAACATAGTTACTAAACATCAAAAAGCTAACGGACGTGGTGTTGAAAGTGGACTAATCAAAAAAGAAGCTCCTATTGATGTTTCAAACGTAATGTATTATGATGCTAAAAACAAGAAAGGCACAAGATTAGGTTACAAGTTTGAAGACGGTAAGAAGGTTAGATTTATGAAATCTAACAACGAAACTATTAAGTAACATAAGGAGGGTATAAACTTGACTTCCAGATTAAAAGAAAAATATACAAATGAAGTTGTTCCTTTCTTGGTTGAACGTTTCAAATATGAAAACATCATGCAAGTTCCAAGATTGGAAAAAATCGTGCTTAACATGGGTTTAGGTTCTTCAAAAGAAAATCCTAAAGCTATCGAAAGCGCAGTTAAAGAATTAGAAACAATTACAGGACAACACCCAATTGTAACAAAAGCAAGAAAATCTATCGCTAACTTCAAACTTAGAGAAGGAATGAATGTTGGTGTTAAAGTTACATTACGTGGTGAAAAAATGTATGATTTCTTAGATAAATTTATGAACATTTCTCTTCCACGTGTAAGAGACTTTAGAGGTATTTCTTCTAAATCATTCGATGGTAGAGGAAACTATGCTGTAGGTATCAAAGAACAATTAATATTCCCTGAAATTGAATACGATATGGTAGATCAAATTAGAGGTATGGATATTGTGGTCGTTACTACTGCAAACACTGACGAAGAAGCTAAGGAATTATTAGACAAAATGGGAATGCCATTTAAGAAATAAGGAGGAGTTTTAGTGGCTAAAAAATCAATGATCGCAAAACAAAAAAGACCTGCAAAGTTTAGCACAAGAGAATATAACAGATGCAAAATTTGTGGTAGACCTCACGGATATTTAAAGAAATATGGCATCTGCCGTATATGCTTTAGAGAATTGGCTTATAAAGGCGAAATCCCTGGCGTAAGAAAAGCAAGCTGGTAAGAAAGGAAGGAGGAAGCTTTTATGATGACTGATCCTATAGCAGATATGCTAACAAGAATAAGAAACGCAGTTAATGCGAAACATAAAGTTGTTGAAGTTCCTGCATCTAATATCAAAAAATCAATAGCACAAATTTTATTAGATGAAGGATTTATCGATGGTTTCAATGTTACTGATGACGGTAAACAAGGAATCATTACAATAGATTTAAAATATGGTCCTAACGAAGAAAAAGTAATTTCAGGTATCAAGAGAATATCTAAACCTGGACTTCGTGTCTATGCCAGAGCAAATGAAGTTCCTAAGGTTTTAGGCGGACTTGGTATTGCTATTGTCTCTACATCAAAAGGCCTTGTAACTGATAAAGTTGCTAGAAAAGAAGGTATTGGTGGAGAAGTAATTTGTTACGTATGGTAACACAAACATTATAAGGAGGTTTGACCATGTCAAGAATTGGATTAAAACCAATTGAAATTCCTAATGGCGTTGAAGTAAAAATAACTGAAGACAATTTGTGTACTGTAAAGGGACCAAAAGGTGAATTAGTTCAACAAATGCCAAAGGAAATGATTATCAAAGTAGAAGATAATACAATCACAGTTTCAAGACCTTCAGACATTAAAAGACACAAATCACTTCATGGTTTAACAAGAACTCTTGTTTTTAACATGATTGAAGGTGTTACTGAAGGATATAAGAAAACTTTAATTATAGAAGGTACTGGTTACAGAGCAGCAAAACAAGGTAAAAAATTAGTGTTAAACTTGGGATATTCACACACAATTGAAAAAGAAGATCCAGAAGGAATCACAGTTGAAGTACCAGAACAACACACAATCATTGTAAGTGGTAACGACAAACAACAAGTTGGTAACTACTCTGCAAAAATCAGAGACCTAAGAGGACCTGAACCATACAAAGGTAAAGGTATCAGATATGAAAATGAACATATTAGACGTAAAGTCGGTAAAACAGGTAAGTAAGAAAGGAGTAAGGTATGTTTAAGAAAATTGATAAAAACGCAAATAGAGTTAAAAGACATCTACGTATTCGTAAGAACCTTACAGGAACTTCTGAAAAACCAAGATTATGCGTATTCAAGTCTAATACTAACATCTATGCACAATTAATCGATGATGTTAACCACAACACATTAGTAGCTGCATCTACATTAGATAAAGATTACAAAGGTGAATCAAAATCTAACATGGAAACTGCAAAACTTGTTGGTGAATTAATCGGTAAGAAAGCTATCGACAAAGGCATTGAACAATGCGTATTTGACAGATCTGGATATTTATATCACGGAAAAGTTAAAGAATTAGCTGAAGGTGCTAGAAGCGCCGGACTTAAATTTTAGTGCAAGGGAGGTATTTAGTATTGGAACTTTTAAATAAAGAAATAGAAGGTTTAGAATTAGAAGAAAGAGTTGTAAATATTAACCGTGTAGCTAAGGTTGTTAAGGGTGGTAGAAACTTTAGATTCGCAGCCCTTGTAGTAGTTGGAGATAAAAACGGACATGTTGGTGTTGGTATTGGTAAAGCACAAGAAGTACCAGAAGCCATCAGAAAAGCTAGCCAAGATGCTAAAAAACACATCTTCACAGTTCCTATCGTAAACACAACTATTCCTCACCAAGTAACAGGAATATTTGGAGCTGGTAGAGTATTATTAAAACCAGCTGGAGAAGGTACTGGAGTTATCGCCGGAGGACCTGTTCGTGCGGTATGTGAATTAGCAGGTATCAAAGACGTTCGTTCTAAATCATTGGGAACATCAAACCCTCAAAACATTGTTAATGCAACTGTAGAAGGACTTAAATCACTTAAGACAGCTGAACAAGTAGCTAAATTAAGAGGAAAGTCTGTAGAAGAAATTTTAAAATAAGGAGGGCTTTTAAGTGAGTAAATTAAAGATCACTCTTAAAAAGAGCAAAATCGGTAGAATTGAAAAACACATTAGAACTTGTGAAGCCCTTGGACTTCATAAAATCGGACAATCAGTAATCAAAGAAGACAATGATGCAGTACGTGGAATGATTAGACACATTGCATTCATGGTTGACGTAGAAGAAGTTAAGTAGGAGGTGTTATAGTGAAATTACACAACTTAAGACCTGCTAAAGGTGGAGAAGTAAAAGCAAGAAAAAGAGTTGGTAGAGGTTACGGTTCAGGATTAGGACACAATGCTGGACGTGGTAGAGACGGACAAAACTCAAGATCAGGCGGAGGCGTAAGACCAGGATTTGAAGGGGGTCAAATGCCTTTATTCAGAAGACTTCCTAAGAGAGGCTTCAAAAACCACTTCGCAAAACAATACGCTGAAATCAACATCAGAGACTTAAATTGTTTTGAAGATGGAGACGAAATAACACCAGAAATCCTAGCAAACGCAGGATTCTTTAAGCCAGTTAAGGCAAAAGACGGCGTTAAGATTTTAGGTGACGGAGAATTAACTAAGAAATTAACTATAAAAGCTAATAAATTTACTAAATCAGCTGAAGAAAAAATTACAAAAGCCGGAGGAAAGGTAGAGGTGATTTAAGATGCTTAAAACCTTAAAAGACGCATGGAAGGTTTTAGACATTCGTAAAAGAATCGGCTTTACTCTACTAATGGTTGTAGTTTTTAGATTAGGTAATGCAATACCGGTTCCTTTTATGGATAAGGCCATTATCAAACAAATAATGAGCGGTCAAGAAGGCGGAATAGTTTCTTTATTGAACCTATTAAGTGGGGGATCATTGAGACAAATGAGCATATTCGCTCTTTCGATATACCCTTACATTACCGCTTCAATCATTCTTCAACTTTTAACAGTAGCATTTCCTAGATTAGGAGAACTTACACGTGAAGGTGAAGAAGGAAAGAAGAGAATGGGTAAATACACTAAAATCTGTAGTATAATTTTGGCATTCATTCAAGGATATGCTACAGTTAATGGTTTATTTAACAGAGCAATCGTAGACAAAAGCTTTTTAACAGGATTTGTTATACTAATAAGCTTGGTAGCAGGATCAATGTTTCTAGTATGGCTAGGAGAAATGATTACTGAAAGAGGTATCGGTAACGGAATTTCAATCTTGATTTTCTTAGGTATCATTTCAAATATGCCAAGACAAATCGGTACAATGATTTATCAATCTAGACAAGGAATGTTATCTTGGTGGAAAATATTACTTTTCGTACTAATAGCGATTATAATATTAGTAGTAGTGGTATTAATTAATCAAGGTGAAAGAAGAATTCCTGTACAATACGCTAAAAGAGTAGTAGGAAGAAAAATGTATGGTGGTCAATCAACTCATATTCCAATCAAAGTTAATATGGGTGGTGTAATGCCAGTAATCTTTGCATCAGCAATATTACAATTACCACAAACAATAGCATTATTATTCGGCAAAGACATGCCAGGATGGTTAGCCCACATATTCACAGTACAAACAACATCAGGGTTAGTTATCTTCTCAATAGTAAATATGTTATTGATTATAATATTCGCATTCTTCTACTCAGCAATTCAGTTCAACACTGTTGAATACGCTAAAAACTTGCAACAATATGGCGGATTCATTATGGGAATTAGACCTGGTAAACCAACAGGCATGTATCTAAAGAAAATTTCTGATAGAGTAACATTTATAGGCGCAATCATATTAGCGTTAGTAGCATCAGCACCAATGCTAATATCAAAAGCTATAGGAATACAAATCCTATTCGGTGGTACATCAATCATCATCGTAGTAGGGGTAGTATTAGATACTGTAAAACAAATGGAAAGTATGCTAACAATGAAACACTATAAAGGATTTTTGAAATAAGGAGTTTATAATGAGATTAATATTATTAGGACCTCCGGGAGCAGGTAAAGGAACTCAAGCTAAAAGAGTAATTGAAGAATTTGATATTCCTCATATTTCAACAGGAGATATTTTCAGAAAAAATATAAAAGAAAAGACAGAACTAGGTCAAAAAGTTGAAGGCTTACTTGCAGAAGGAAAACTTGTACCTGATGAATTAACAATAGAAATAGTTTGGGATAGATTAGATCAAGAAGATTGCAAAAATGGCTTCTTACTTGACGGATTCCCAAGAACAATCCCTCAAGCCGAAGCACTTGATGAAGGACTAGCTAAAAGAGGATTGAAACTAGACCGCGTATTAAACATAGACGTTGACAAAGATTCTCTTGTAAAAAGACTTTCAGGAAGACGTGTATGTCCAAACTGTGGTGCAAGCTATCACATTGATAACAACCCTCCAAAAGTTGAAGGAATTTGTGATGTATGCCAAACTCCAGTAATCCAAAGGGAAGATGACAAAGAACAAACTGTACTAGACAGAATCAAAGTTTACGATTCACAAACTAAACCTTTAGTAGACTTCTACAACAAACAAGATTTAGTATTCACAGTTGACGGAACTCTTCCAATAGATGAAATCACTAATAAGTTAGTAACAGAATTAAAAAAAGGTTAGAATTAATGAGCCAATACAACAAACTTGAAACAGGACAAGTTGTTTTAAGTACTTGTGGTCGTGATGTGGGCAAACTACAAATGGTTTTGGAAATTCTTGACGATTCTTATGTATTGGTAGTAGATGGAAAACAACGTAAAATCGAAAAACCAAAGAAAAAGAAGATAAAACATCTTCAAAAATACAACAAAAAGTTGCAATTAGAGAATTTAACAGATAAGAAACTAAGATATATGTTAAACAATTTAAAAAAGGAGGATCAAGACAAGGATGTCCAAAGAAGTTATTGAATTAGAAGGAACAGTAGTAGATGCTCTTCCTAATACGGTATTTAAGGTAGAACTTCAAAATGGCCATGTAATAACAGCTCATATTTCAGGCAAATTAAGAATGAATTATATAAGAATTCTTCCAGGAGACAAAGTAACGGTTGAACTATCACCATACGATTTGGATCGTGGAAGAATAACATGGAGAAAGAAATAAACGGAGGTTAAGCAATGAAAGTAAGACCATCAGTTAAAAAAATGTGCGAAAAGTGCAAGATTATAAAAAGAAAAGGTCGTGTTATGGTTATTTGCGATAACCCTAAACACAAACAAAGACAAGGTTAGTAGGAGGTATAAATGGCAAGAATTCAAGGTGTCGACTTACCAAATGACAAACGTGTAGAAATTGGACTAACTGCAATTTATGGAATAGGTAGACAATCATCAAATAAAATCTTAGCTAAATTAGGAATCAATCCTGACACAAGAGTAAAAGATTTAACAGAATCTGAATTATCTGATATCAGAAATGAATTAGACAACTATCTTACTGAAGGGGATTTACGTCGTGATGTAGCAATGAACATCAAAAGATTAAAAGAAATCAACTGCTACAGAGGATCAAGACACAAAAAAGGCCTTCCAGTAAGAGGACAACATACAAAGAACAACGCAAGAACTCGTAAGGGTCCTAGAAAACAAGCATAGAGAGGGGGAAATTAATTGGCACTAAAAACTAAAGGCGCAAAACGTAACGTTCGCGGTAAAAAAAGAGTAAAAAAGAATATTGAAAAAGGTCAAGCACACATTTCTTCTACATTCAACAACACTATGGTATGTTTAACTGACCTTAACGGTAACGTATTAAGCTGGGCTTCTGCTGGACAATTAGGATTCAGAGGATCTAGAAAATCAACTCCATACGCTGCACAACAAGCTGCTGAAGAAGCTGCTAAAAAAGCAATGGAACACGGATTAAAAACTGTTGAAGTTTATGTAAAAGGACCAGGTTCAGGAAGAGAATCTGCAATTAGAAGTTTGCAAGCTTCTGGACTTGAAGTTAGCTCTATTAAAGATGTAACTCCAATCCCTCACAACGGTTGTAGACCACCAAAGAAGAGAAGAGTATAACACATAGGCTTAATTCAGGATTTCCTGATGGGACTTGTCGAAGGAGGCTGTATTTATGACTGAACAATTAGATACTAAAATAAAAATCGTTGAATTAGATGAACAAAATAATTACGGTAAATTTGTCATAATGCCACTGGAAAGAGGATATGGAACTACTCTAGGAAACTCTCTAAGAAGAGTTTTATTATCATCATTACCAGGAGCTGCTATATCAAAAATAAATATCCAAGGTGTAGCTCATGAAATGTCTACGATTAAAGGTGTCAAAGAAGACGTACCTGAAATAATTTTGAATTTAAAAGGTATCGCTGTAAAGAAATACAATGAAGAACCTATATCATTAAATGTAGACATAAAAGGTCCATGTGTTCTAACAGCTAAGGATATTTTAGTTGATACTGATTTGGAAGTTAAAAACCCAGATCACTACATTGCAACACTAAATGAAGATGCTTCATTAGAAATGCAAATCACAGTTATCAACGGAAAAGGCTACAAAATATCTGAATTTAACAAAACAGAAGAAGATATTATAGGAGATATCGCCATTGACTCACTGTTTAGCCCTGTGAAAAAGGTTAATTTCACAGTAGATAATGCCAGAGTTGGCCAAGTAATTGATTACGATAAGCTTACAATAGAAGTGTGGACTAATGGAACAATTAGACCACAAGATGCCTTAAGCGAAGGAAGCAACATCCTAATCAATTGCCTGGAATTATTCAGTGAATTACCTAACTACGAGTGTAATACAAACAGTGACGACGAAGACAATCAAAAAGATAAAGAAACTCAAATGGGCATCAATATCGAAGAATTAGATTTCTCATTAAGATCATTCAACTGTTTGAAAAGAGCTAATATCAATACTGTAGGAGATATCGTATCTCATACAAAAGCAGAAATGATGAAGATAAAGAACTTTGGTAAAAAATCCTTAGACGAAGTTGAAGAAAAACTTCAAGAAATGGGCCTTGCATTTAAAGAAGAAATAAAAGACGAATAAAGGAGGATAGACATTGGCTAACTTAAGAAAATTAGGTAGAAGAACTGATCACAGAACAGCAATGTTAAGAAACCTAGTTCAATCATTGTTCGAAAATGGAAAAATCGAAACAACAGTTACTCGTGCAAAAGAAGTTAGAAGAGAAGCTGAAAAGATGATTACACTTGGTAAAAAAGGTGATTTGAGCTCTAGAAGAGAAGCTCTTAAATATATATACAAAAAAGACGTTGTAAACACATTGTTTGAAGAAATCGCACCAGTTTATGCTGACAGACAAGGTGGATACACTAGAATCTTAAAATTAGGACCTCGTAGAGGAGACGGTTCTGAAATGTGTATACTTGAATTAGTAGATTACACTAAAAAAGAATCCTCAGAAGAAAAAGAAACAGTGAAAGCTGACAAATAGAAAATAACTAAGCATTAGCTTAGTTATTTTTTTTTTTTGCCCAATTGCAAAAGCAAAATCATAGGATTATAATAAAATTAAGAATAATTTGTTAGCAAATAATAAAATATTCAAAAAAATTATTGGGAGGAACCTATGAATAAAAAAATCTTACTGGTACTATCATTTACATTCCTTCTAATAGCTATAATAGGTGGAGAAAAGACAGTATCCAAACAAATTCAACAAGAATTAGCCAAAAACAACCAAGAAGTTGCAACATCTGTTAAATTCACATACACAAAAGATGGCAAGAAAGTTACAAGAGAACTTACTAATGCAGAAGCTAACGAATTAGCAAAATTAATGAATGAACACGAAAAATATGTTAAAGGTGAAAGATTAAAGAGCATATTTGATAACTACTTTACATTAGTAGGAGCTAATGGAAAAACAAAAGTAGCAGTATCTGTAAATATTGAAAAAGATGAAGTCGTAATAGACGATGCAATCACTGAAAAAGGAGCGACACTTAGCAAAGACAACGAACTTGCAAAACAATACATTAAATTCATCGAAAATTTACAACAAAATTAACACAAAAATTGTTGAAAAACAAACCAGTAGGTGATATAATAGCGTTGGCTTAAAAAATTATCGCGGCAAATAATTTTTTAATGGAGATGAATATTAATGGCAAGAATGATGGGACCTAGATTTAAACAATCTAGAAGATTAGGTCTTAACGTATGCGGTCACCCAAAAGCTAACAAAAGAATGGGTAAAGGACTTGGAAGAAACGACAAGAAGTTAACTGAATATGGTATGCAACTTCTTGAAAAACAAAGATTAAGAGCATATTACGGAGTAAACGAAAAACAAATGCACAAATACTTCGAAAAAGCCCTTAACAACAAAGAAGGTCTTACAACTGGGGATGTAATGGTAAGACAATTAGAAACTAGATTAGACAACCTAGTACTAAGAGCTTCATTTGCATCATCAATCAGACAAGCAAGACAAATGGTATCTCACGGTTTAATCAGAGTAAACGGTAAAAAAGTAGATATCCCTTCTTACCAAGTAGCTGAAGGATCTGTAATCGAATTGAAAGAAAAATCAAGATCAAATGAATTGTTCAAAGAAAACTACGAAACAAACTTTGCACAATCATTACCTTACATTGACAAGGAAGAAAACTTCAAAGTAACATTGACAAGACTTCCTGAAAGACAAGAAATTCCAATCGAAATTACAGACTCATTAGTAGTTGAGTTGTACTCAAGATAATCAAAAGGCGAGTAATTATACTCGCTTTTTTTATTTGCAAACATTGATATATCCTCAAATTAAAAGTACAATAATATTAATCATAAAAGAAAAGGAAAAACAAATGAAAAAACGAGTACTCATAACCACAATACTGTTCTTATTCCTAGTGTATTTTAGTGCAACAACATTCTTCACATTTTACGCACTACCCAACACATACGTCAATGGTTACAACATGAGCTATGTCGAAAAATCCAAAATAGTTGACAGAAATGCAGACATCAGAACACTCACAATTAATGCTACTGATAACCGTAAACTTGTAATAGATGCAAAAGAAGTGGATTTCAACCTGAAAATACCAGAAGATTTCAAAATCGAACAAAACCCATTCTCTTGGCCGTTGTCGTTTTTTGACACCAAAAAATACAACATCAATTTCGATTACACAATTGACGAAGACAAACTAAACAAGAAAATCTACCAAGCACAGCTCAACAAAAACGCCAAGAAATCGTACAACGCATACATCAGTTACTTGGATGATGAATACACAATAATACCAGAAGAAATCGGAAATGAAATAGACACAAATAAAATAAAAGACACAATCAAAAAATCACTACTAGAACAAAAAGAGATCGTCACCCTCAAAAACGAATACATCAAACCAAAAGTCTACGCAAACGACTGGAATATCATACGTGCCAAAAACAAACTCAACAAACTCAAAGACATCGAAATAAGCTTTGATTTCAACGACACAATTCATAAACTAAAAGGCGCACAACTTCGCGACATGATGGACTTTGACGAAAGAGATGGATTCGTATATAAAGACGGTGAAATCGAACGCTATGTAGACGATTTGAAAAAAGAAACCGACACATACAACAAACCACACACAATAAAAACAGCAGAAAACAAAACACTCACACTAAACGCAACAGACTACGGCTGGGAAATCGACGAACACAAAACAGCAGAACTCATAAAACTCACACTAGATGATGCAGAAGATAAAACAATAGAACCAGTGTATTCAAAAAAAGCGAAGTCAAGACTAAAAAATGACATACAAGACGAATACATTGAAATCGATCAACAAAACAATACACTCTACTACATTAATAACTACAAAATCAACAAAAGTATCCCCATCAAAATTACACAACCAATCCCAAAAGGAATCTACAACATAGATAACAAAATTAAAGGATACTCCAAAAACTACACGCTGGGATTTTACAGACACACAATATCTACAGAACAAAACTCTGACATACAAGTAAGTCCCAACCTGTTAGAAAGCATATATTATGATGTAGGAGAAAACATAGCAGTAATAGTTTATTAAAGTAAAATAAAAGTAAAAAATTTTTAAAATTCACTTGACATTATAGTGCAAACTTGATAATATATATAAGCACTCAGTTGTTCGGTGAATTTTTTAATTAAATAAAAATTAAAAAAACACTTGACAATAAAGAAATACAAGAGTATAATGTAATAGTTAGCTCACAAAACGCGAACTTCAAATAAACTTTGAAAATCACGTTTTAAAATATATTTCGTGAGTATAGAACCTTAATAAATTAAATAAAGTAAATACTTTGAGAGAAGTACAAACCAAACAATAATTCGGTGAGAATAAAAAAAGCAAAAGTCAGCTGAAAAGCTAGCTTCAAACAAACATTAAATTGAGAGTTTGATCCTG
Organism: Finegoldia dalianensis; assembly: GCF_046255015.1. Classification (NCBI taxonomy): domain Bacteria; kingdom Bacillati; phylum Bacillota; class Tissierellia; order Tissierellales; family Peptoniphilaceae; genus Finegoldia; species Finegoldia dalianensis. The sequence goes on along the minus strand of NZ_JBDLBQ010000008.1, from coordinate 63 downwards.
GCTCAGGACGAACGCTGGCGGCGTGCTTAACACATGCAAGTCGAACGGGATTTAGTAGACAGA
>NZ_JBDLBQ010000007.1:0-136974 GCF_046255015.1 Finegoldia dalianensis | reverse complement strand
TCTTTCCTGTTTCGCTATTTACTATAGTTGTTGACTTTCTAGTTTGCTTTCCAACTTGTCCTTCTTGTACTACTCTTGTCTTTCCTTCTTCCAAATCATCTGCTGGTCTTCTGATTTCCTTAAATGGAATATTCTTTGTTTCTGTCTTTACGACTGTCTTTCTTACACCATATTCAATGATTTCATCTTTTGGTTGTTTAACGATAGTACCATCAAACTTTTTAGCCCCTTCTTCACCTTTTTGTTTTAGTCTTTCTTTTCCAACTTCTAAGTCTTCTGATGGAACTCTTCTTTTATTAAAAGGAATTGGTGTTGTACCTACTAGTTCGCCATCTAAATCTGTTTTAATTGTTCTAGTAATGATTCTATCCGCTCTTATAAAATTATTTCTCAACAAATCATATGATCTAAACTGCCAATCATGATCAGGATATCTATTTATTCCATACCACTTAACATCATCAAAGGTTTGTCCTAGAACGGAAGCACCATCTGTCATTGAAAACTCACTTCCATCAAATTCCTCATATTGTAAATTTGGTTTATTATGAGAACCGAAAAAATTAACATTTGAAGGTATAGGTATTTTAAAGCGGCCCACAGCTACAGATGTAAAGTTAACGTCTAAATCTATATCTATGCTTATAACTGCTACCTTTCCGTTTTCTGAAACCTTTATTCTTACATCTTTTGCTGGTTGTAACTTACCTATTTGCAATTGTGCTCCATTTGAAAGAACCTTGTCAATATCCTTTCTTAATGCTACCGCCACATTATCTGAATTCATAAAGTATTCTTTAGGTATTCTTTTTAAAAACGATAAATTATTTTGACTATCCCTAGGAACACCTATTACAAATTGTATTGTCGCATCTTTACGTGTTTTAAATGAATTATATGGAATATTGTTATTTGCACAAATACCTCTTCTAAAATTTAATCCTCTTAAAAGAGTTTCCTCTATTAATGAGTAAACGAATGGGCCATATTCATCTGATTTTTCTTTGGCATAGTTTAAATCCTCAATTGCCCTATCTATATCCTTGTTAACTTGCTTATTAATAGAATCTGTAACTGTAATATCCCTTCTATATTTAATCTTGAAATCTAAATCACCTTTATAAAAAGGTTCTTGTTTATCCATAGCTTTTAATTTATTTAGTTCAGATATTTCAAAATCTATTAAAGCTTTTATTTCATCTTTATTGTTTACATCTAGTGGAGCATTTATAAAACTCAATTTCTTTTTATATTCTGACAAATCATAATATCCGTAAGTTGTTGAAATATTAAAAATTACTGGTCTATTATTTTTGTCTAATTCAGTTGTGTATATTGTAACCCCTCCTTGTTGGGTTTTTGGCGGGGTTGATATTCCAACATTCGTTGAATCAATTAATCTTTCACCGACATAAAAACCATGATTTACGCTAAAAGATGCTCCATCAACATATATATCTGATAAGTTTGACGTTTGTTTTTCGGCATTAACTCGTATTTTTGAACCTACTGGAATATCACGAGTTGCTATAAAGTTTAAACCTTTATTATCAAATCTACCTAACTCTAAACCTGTATTTATATCTTTCACAATTCTATTTGACAGATTTTCTAAACCAGCCGTATCACCTAGTCCCCAGAATCTTACAGGATCATTTTTTGCAATTTCTGTAGGAACCACATAAAATCTTATTTTTTCTCCCTTGGAAATTAAGCGACCAATGGTACCTTCAAATGAAACAATTAGTTTCTTTTTATTTGCATCCGTTCCTTCCGATCTAATACTACCGTTGTAACTAGAAAACGGAAAACTTCCTGCTGCTTGAGAAGTGTTTTTACTTTTTAAGTCTGATGTGAATACCGTAGTAAATACAATCATAAAAGCCATTACCATGCAAAGAAATCTATTTAATATTGACTTTTTATTTTTCATTTCTTTCACCTCTTAATAGCTTATTTATAGTAAGAAATACAATAGGGAAAATTACTACAAAAGCCGAAAGTAATATTTTAAGGTCTAATCCACCTGTTTTATAATTTCTTTCATTTGCTCTAGTGTTATTTCCGGTATTGTCATTTTGTTCGTTATCGTTACCTGTTTGTGTTTTATTTCCGTCGTTTTTATTTTTGTTGTTTTTATCAATTTGATTCCTTTTATTATCTTGATTATTATCAATTGATAAAAACTTAGGATATATTTCAAAGGCATCTTTTTCTTTATCTATGTTAATTGGCAAAGAAAAGTTAACCTTTTTATTATCTTTAATATATCCGTTTGGTGCTTTTTGTTGTTCAAGTGTATATGAACCAGCTTTTAATTCAGTCTCAAATTTATTAACTTTTTTGGTAATAGTAAAAGTTTTTACAACCTTACCGGTTTTATCCTTAATAATCCAAGTTCCAGAATCGAGGATTTTACCACTTGAAGTTCTTGGAATAAATCGTATCTTATTAGTTTGCTTTGATTCTTTAATTGTTTCTTTTAACAGTATATTATTATCTTTTGTGTCTTTATTTTCTTCATATATTCTTGGTAGTGTTACTGTTTCATTTTTCGCATATGAAGTATTGACTGGAGACATTAATAAAGCTGTGCAAGCAACTAACATAAATAATTTATTATATTTTTTTAGAACTTTCACTTATAACCTCCTTTTTTGTTCTTTTTTTGTATTTCTTAAAAATAAATGCAATTACTAATCCAATTAGGATTATTATTATGATTAAATTCATAATATTCACTAATGAGAAAAACCCTAACTCGTTTTTATTTTTACTAATATCGTTTAATATTTCAGAATCTGTATTATCTGTAATTTTAGATAATCCCCCTGAAACTATTAGCCTTTTATTATTAATAAGATAAGGTGTACAAGTTACTAAAGTAGATTGATTAAATGGCTGATCGCTATATATCAAGTTCCCTTGTTTTGGATCAATAACTTTAATTTCAAACACTTTAAATTCTAATAGGTTTATGCCATTATCTATATAAAATTTATCGCCTTTTTCAAGTTTATCTAAATTTTTAAAAATATTTTGGTTAGTATTCAGAGTACCTCTATGACCGGTTAATACCATGTTTGCTGTCTTTTTCGGATCAAGAGATAAGTTTTCTTTTTCTTTAAAACTATCTTCATCAATATCTTTCATCATCGTAGAACGTGATAAAAGAACAACGCCTTTATCAAGATTTATATCTAACATTCCTTTTATATCCTTATATATCGGAATTTGTTCTTTGATCTTTGGAATAAAAATTATTCCTATTGGTGAATTTCGTTTATCATTAGTGTCACTTTGTTTTCCTGTGATAATATTAGAAATCGAATCATTATTGTTTTCGTTCTTTGAATTATCTTTTGAACTGTTTTGTTCAACTTTTTGTGAACGAAATTCTTTTATAACTGCCTTATTTTCATTTTTATAATACAAATTTAATACTAAAGGAATTAAAAACACGATAATTCCTAAAGCCAATAGAATTTTTGAAACAATGTTCTTTCTTTTTAACATCTCTGCTCCTTTTTGGTTAAGAATTATCGTGTTTATCCCTAATAGTTTTGATTTGTCCTAACCTATATAAATATATAAATTAGAGATTTATTTGCAATTCTTTAATTATAATAAAAAGTTTAGATTAAAATTACTAACTATTTTGCTAAATCTTTTTTACGTCTAGCTACATAGATACTTCCTGCAACTAAACCAACACCAACTATAGCAAAAATCATTGCACCTTTAGTACCTGTTCCCGGTACGTTTTCTTCTGTAGAGTAGTTTTTAACATTTTTCAAAACTACTTCTTCTGTTTTTGCATTAACATCAACTTTCAAACCATCTTGTTTAACATTGTAGTTAGCAGGTGCTTTAACTTCATAAATAACATATTGACCGTAAGGCAAGTTTTTAAATTCTACCACACCATTTTTTCCACTTACTACATCTGGAATTTCTTTACCAGTAGTAGGATTTACATATGCTTTAGTACCTACTGCTTCTTTTAAAGAATTTACTTTTTGATAGTTAACTGTAATTTCTGTTTTATCTCCTGGTTTAATTGGAGTGAAAATCTTATCAGAACCTAATCTGAAAATTCTAAAAGTAGCTCCTTCTAAAGGAGTTTTTCCATCAGATTTAGTTTTTGTAAACTTAATAGAACCAAATTGTGGAGTTGTAACTGTACTGTTATCATCTGTAGATGTTTTTTTCTTTTCAATTGTTGGGTCACCTAATTTACCATTGTTGTATACGATATCGTATGAGTTGTTAATAGGTGTCTTTGTAACAGTTGTTGATTTTATTTTAGTCTTTAAATATACATGAACTTCTTTGTCTGGAACTAATTTAGCGATTTGAGATTTTAAATCAACTGTAACATTATTTCCTTCAATTTTTACTAACTTATCTAGTTCAGTTTTATCTGTAATATCTAAATTTTTGTTATCTGTTTGAGTAATTGATGTAACGCCCAATACTTCAAGTCTTGAATCTAATTTATCAATCATTTTTAAAATAACATAGTCTTTAATATCAGCAGGTGTTTTAAACTTCAAATCATAAACATATGGAATATCAACGTTAACTGTTGTTGTTTTTGCTTCACCAGCAGTTTGAACAATACTTTTTTCAGGAACCGGACTTAAGTAGTTTACTAACAAGTTAGAACCTGTAATAGTTGATGCTTCTATAGTAGCAACATTGTTTTTTTGTGTTACTGTAAATGTGTTTTTATTTTGGTTTAATTCATAACCATTAGCTGTTGCTGTTTCTACTAATTCGTATTTACCTTCAGACAAATTGCTGTATACTAGCTTACCATCTTCTTTTGTTGTATATACTTTTTTGTTTTTGTCTTGTGTTGCTTTATCAATTTCTTGCCATTCAGATACTTTGTTTGAGCTATCAATAGTCTTTGGACTATGAGTTTGTCTTAATTCAAATGTAACGTTGGCTAATGGTGTTTTTTTATCATTACCATATTTAATAAATTCAACATCCTTTACTAATGGTCTGTTTTTTGTTTGAAATTCAAATACTTGATTTGCTGAAACGCTACCCTTAGAAATTAATGGAAAACTTACTTGTGCAGACTTTCCATCTTCTTTTTGGTCTAGTAAATATCCCTTAGCACGTTTTACCGGTTTTAATTGGTACACACCTTTTTCATTTACTTTTACTTGTGCTGATCCATTTGCTAAAGTAACCTTTTGTACTTGAACAGGTGTTTTTTCAGCAACTAGTTCTCCTGTTTCTAACATTTTCTTTGTTCTTAAAACAGAATATTCTGCCCCATCAGTTTGCTTATTTGCAGCTTTAATATTAATTGTATACACTGGTTGTGTATCTGCTGCAAATGAATTAATAGGAACAACTGATGTTAAAAGCATAGCTGATAATGCTAGGCCCGCTCCTATCTTTTTAATACCATTTTTAAAGTTCATAAGAAACCTCCTTAATTTTTTTTACAAACATGGCTATTTGTATATTGGCAAGGTTCAGAATCGCACTAAACTTCTACTATTCTCGCCATATTGACTATTACAAGTCGGAAATATTGTAATAGTCTACGTTGATATTGCTTAGCCTTTCAGGACTGTAGCATATTAGAACGGATCTTATTCCATCATCAGCCCATGTTGTTGAATGGCATGTTGATAATATTAATATTTTTCCTTTGTTATATAAGATATTTTCGAAGTTTTTATCAGAATATTTTGCATACTTTTTTATATTCTCTTTCCAATCATCAAATTCTTCTGCATTTTTAAAAGTTGTGTTTAAATAATTAAAGCTATTTTTTGTTGAATAGTTTAAATAAGCAACTACCTTATATTTGTTGCCCTTTAAATTATTTTCTGTAAAATAAACAGTTTGATGAGTGTCATAAAAATCTTTTTTAGAATATTTTGTTATATCGTGAAAAGCATCTTTTCTTCCATAACCTAAGTTATGCCCAAAAACAGTTTTTATTTTTTTTTGCGGGTTATATTTTGGAATGAAAGGTGTTCCAGCTAATGAATATCTCTTTTTTATATTCTTTCTAAAATAAAAATCTGATTTCATAACCGGCGTATTTATATTACTTCCTTCAATATTCAACCATCCAACATAGTCTTTATTTTCTTTTTTTAATCCTAAATCATCTATTATTGTTGTAACTTGATTAAATTTATCTTTACCACTTGATGATGAAATCTTTTCATCTTTCATATAACTAGCTGTGTTGTTTTTAGAGATAAAAAACTCCAAATTGTACAATCCAAATAAAATCATCAACGAAACTGTTATTGAAATAAAAATCTTCTTTATCATCTTCATTTTCAAATAAAACAAACAAATATGTGTTTGTATAGCTCCTTTATTTTGTATTTGGAATTTCTATTGTATCTGGTATAGTGACATTTCTTGATTTCGAATCATTATTTTGGTTATCATTTGTTGCTGTATAACCATCAATATTCTCCCAAAACCTTTCTGTCGACTTTTTTCTATTATCAATAGAATTCTTATTAGTAACTTCCTTTTTTTTACCTATGAAATTGGAAAATATTGATTTTTTCTCTTTAGATATTTCTTTCTCAGTTTTATCCCCTTCGATTGTATTGCTTATTTTAGAATCCCCATCCTTGGCTTTCTTTTCTCCCGATATAATATTATTCTGTATGTCGTCTTTTTCATTTGTGTCTATAAAGCCAGCGTTAGAACTCATGTCTTGTTGTGTTTGTACATCTTTATTAGCCAAATCTTTTGATTGGTTTTTACAGCCACTCACCAAAAATAGTAATAACGAAACACACATAGCAACTTTAATAAAGCATTTATTTCTATTAGACATATTCACCCTACCTTTCATCCTTGTTATACCCACAGAAATTTATTAAATCAGAACATAAAAATAAATAGGCAAGAAAAACTGTCATAAATAACAAAATAACAATATGACATACTAATTTATAACGGATATATAATAAAAATAAAAAAGAAAGCAAAGGAGAAAACTATGCAAAATCAATATGTAGAAGATTTAAATAGAGGTAGTCAAGTAGCTTACGAGTTTTTTAAAGTTTTAGGAAATGTTACATCGTATTTAAATCAAAACTTAATGAATCTTAATAAACATTTAAATATAGGAAACAACGAAAATAAAGATAAATATTCTGAAGTTTTAAAATCATATTCTGAACTTAATCCAAATGATTATAACATCATAAAAAGCTATGATAATTTACAAGATTCTTTGACTAAAAACGAAAACAGAGAAAATAAAATTGAAAATAAAAATATTGATAAAGGTGATATAGAATTTAATCACTTATATAAGAATTTATCTAATGTTGAAAAACTATTAGAAAAGCTTAAAGAAAACTTTAATGTCGAAGATTTTGAAAAATTAAAAGAAGAATTATCAACAATTACAGAAGATTTTAACTCTAGCATTGACGAGCTATCAAAAAAAATAAGTGATGACTTTTATAGCGGCAAAATATCAAAATTAGAGTACACAGATTTAACGGATAAAATTGACAGCGTTTGTTATGAAATAAAAAATAGAAATGTTTCTGAAAAAATCGATGAAAACTTTCAAAACATTTATGACAATATGCAAGACTATAACCTAGATCAAAATAGCCTTGATTATATAGATTATAGGGATTATAACGACTTTTACGGGGTTAATAACGAGCTTAATGAAAAACCTTTAGAACAAGAAAAACTATTAGATAAAGATGAAATCGAAAGAGAAATGTGAAAAGGTAGCACTTATATGCTACCTTTTTCATCACTTGATTCTATTTGTTTTGTTGGCATTGTCTCGCACATTCCCAAATCGAAAAATCTCAAAACACGATCTATAAACAATCTTTGCAATGGGCTAATTCGCCTTGATACGTTATATATATCGTTAATCTCTATTATCGAAGCTTCCTGAAAATCTAAATCTTGATTATTCTTATTTCCTGACAATCTCAAAAGTTGATCCTTTTTACTTTTATCTAAGAAATTATCATCTTTTGATATCCCTAATATATAATCTTTCCTCTCCGAATTCTTTTCTATTTTTTCTATAATATTTTTAAAATTTTCTTCACTTTTAAACAGATACGGTTGATCTTGCCCCATTGAAATTAAAGCATCTTTAAAACTTTCATAAACTTCTGGAAGCGAATAAGCATCATTATAGTTGAAATAACTATAGAAATAGACCTTAGCATTGAATGGATTTAGCATAATATGATAGTATTTTGTTATATCTATAATACTGCCATGAATATCACCACAAAAACCTAAATCCATTAATTCTTCCGAAATTTTTTCTTGTGCTAATCTATAAGGCAACATTCCTTTCAACGACTTTTGCAAAACTTTTGGAAAATTATACTTTAACCACTCTATATCACAAGTCTTAGTTATATTCTTCGTTCTACCACCATCAACAATCGATATTCCTTTTTTTTCATCAATTATAAAAAATCCATAATAGCCATTATCTTTGATTACGTACAAATCCCCTGTTTTTAATCTTTTCTTTAATAACTTTCCCTCGCCTATATTTTCTATAAAACCTTCATAAAACAAAAAATAATCTTCAAAAGTTGTCTTATAAAAACCATCTTCTAATAATCCATAAGGATTAGGAGTTGTTCCAAAATTTATTGAATTAAACTTAATTTCCTTGTTTTTATACCCTATTTGGTTATCGGCATAAATTATTGCTTTTTCATCTCTCCTGAAATAATTTTTATGATTATGACCGTAGAAATAGATCGTATCTGGATCAATTTTTCTCATGCAATCTTTTATCGGATAATGTGAAATACAAATAAAACATGCATTAATCTTTTTTGCGTATTTTTTGGCTTTATTATAACCTTCTTCAAATTTCTCGGTTTCAAAAATTTCATCTTCTCTCGAAAAACCTTTAGCACAATAAATTGTATCTGCATTGTACTCGTAATTATATTTTGCAAATCCACTTCCCCCATATATGACATATCTATGTTGATAATATGTTCCCATTGTTCCTTCTATAATTTCGTTTTGCAAAACATTTATTCCTAATGGTTCTAATTTGTTTTTATAATATTTCACAGCTTCATCTATAGATTTAAAATTGATATATTCGTGATTCCCCAAAACAAATATAATCTTTTTAGACTCTAATAAGTCATCTAAATCACATAATTTCCAACCATAGTATTCATTAATGAACTCTTTACTTGAAACCATTTCAAGAGAAATATCATTTATATCTTTTCCAAAAAATTCTCTTAAAAATAAACACTTTTCTTCTGTATTATCATTTCTAAGCAAAAAATCAGAATACTCTTTTTTTATGTTTTCTAATTGATCTAATTTTTGTATAAGATAATCTAACTTTCTCTCGTAATCCTTTGACAAATTTCTATTTTTGTACTTTTTGGTATACTTATAATATTCCATGAACCTTTTCCACGATGAGTCGGAGTAATTCTTTTCTTTATCTTTTTCTATATATCTGAATCTTATTTTTGGCAATAAATCAGTTTTTAAACTTTGTATATATTTTTCGAATCGCTCTATTCTTTCGATATAGCTTTCTTTTTTTCTTTTAAAAGTTTCTTTTTCTGTTTTTAAATTAAGTAAAAAATCCTTTGCTTTTTTATATTGAATCAACTTTTGCTTTTCAGTAAAGTATTGAAGTAATCGTTTAAAAAACAAAACCGTTAATTCAGGGCTAGAAGAAATATCTCCTGAAAATATTATTAATTCCTCTTGATATCTAATATTCCAAATAGAATCCCACAAATCCCTTACAGACTTTTCAATAATCGAATTAATTGTACCAAATTCATTCAAATGATGTTCTAAATGAATATCTGAAATATACGAAACATAAAACGAAGGTATTCCAGAATAATAAGAAAAGTCATTAGGGAAATATTTGCCATTAAAACTTAGCCAAGAAAAATTGTTGCCTCTTTTTTCGATCTTTTTTATTTCCTTATTTTCTTCTAAAAAACATTGAAGAGAATTTCTATTTTCTTTCCTTTTAATATCTAAATCTTTCATAATAATCTCCTTATTAGTATTATACCCCAGAAAATCACAAATCTTAGACGTGATAGGTAGTTAGCATTATATTCCTCTAAGCATATTATAAAGCTAATTTACAATAAAGCCCCAAAAAGCCCCAAAAAGCCCGTTGATAGAGTAGTTGACTATAGAAAAGAACGTTATCTTTATAAAAATAGCCGAGCATTACTGCTCGACTATCTCAATCTGATTATAAATCAAAATCATCCATTATATCTTTTTGATTGTTTCCTTTTTTCTTCTTATATATGAAGAATCCTATACCACCTAATAAGGCTATTCCTAATGCCCCTAATACTAATTTTATCGGAGATTTCTCTTTATTTTCAGATTTAACTTCTTGATTAGCTATTTCTTGTTCTAATTTCTTGTCTTGGTCTTTATCTCCTTCGATAAATCCTTTTTCTACTGTATTATCTTCTTGAACAACAGGAACTGCTTTTGCTTTCATGTTTTTATCAAAATTTACAGTAGCATTTGCAAACTTCTTGTCTACAGTTATAGTATTTGATTTATTATTTCCCATTACAAAATAATAAGCACCGTATTTTAAGCTATTCAATACTAATTCACCTTTATCATTAGATTCAAGTTTTTTCAATAGCTTATCTGTATAACCATCGTAAACTTCATAATATGTTTTTTGTTTTTTTTCATTTGTTATCTTAACCATGTTATTTTCAATGGTGAACTCTTTCTTTTCATTATCCTCTTTTAATGTAACATCAAAAACCTGACCTGCTTTAAAAGTTTGTCCTACTTCTAAAACCTTTAGTTTATAATTACCTTTTTGTAGTGCGTTTAAAACTATAGTTCCTGTTTGATCACTCATAGCCTCTCCCACTACCTTTTTGTCTTTTTCTAAAGAAACTTTAATGTCACTAACAGGCTTTTTGTTTTTATCAACTAATTTAATATCGGCTGATGAAGTTTTCGATTCAATCTTACTTGCTCCTACATTAACTTGTGATGTATCGTTATTTGATGATGATTGTGGAGTGCTAGTTTCAAAGTTATATCCCATAGACTTATCATAATCATAATACGATTGATTACTAGGTTTTGGTGGGTTATATGATTTTGGTGGGTTATATGAAAAATCTTCGTTTGTGTTAGTGGAATGATTAGTAACTGTTCCGTTTGTTTGTTCTCTACTAGTATTGTTTACAGCACCACTCGTTGTTTCATCATCATTATTTTGATATACTGGATTAGTTATTCCCTCAACGTAGTCTTTTATTGTATGATCATCATTTTCTTTTATTTCTATAATTGTTTTTTTAATTCTTTCAACAGCATTTTCAATTATTTCAAAAGTTTTTTCAATATTTTTATCATTGTTTTCTAATTTTAATTGCTTGTCTAAAATATTTACTAATTCATTTAAGTAAAATTTTTGAGTGTATGTTATTTTAGGAGTTATCTTGTCTATATCTTTAAGTAACTTTTCTTTTCTTGGTAGATAAATACTATCTAACATCTCATCATTAATTTTGTTTGATATGCTACTATCGTCTACTTTATTGTTTTTATCTTCTTTTTTATCTTCTTTGTTATCCTTTACATCATTAGATATGTAACCGTTAGATATTGAATCATCTTTTGAAAGTTCAACTGCTCTCTTATCTTCTACCTCAATATCCTCAAATTCTTCTTTAACCTTTTCGTATAAATTGTCTAACCTTTCATTATTACGTTGATTCTCTTTGTCTTCAAGATATTTCAAAATATCTTTATAACTATTTTGTGTGTTTAGTTCGACTGTATCATTTGCGTAAACGTTGTATGGCAAACAAGAACCCATAATAATTGCTAGTGCCATAACTTTTGATAATAATTTCTTATTCATTGAATTTCTCCTTATTCCCAATATCCTATTTTTGTTATACCCATAAAATATTAGTATTTTGATTAATGAACCAAAAATATGGTAAATATTAGTATGAATGACAGAAATTCTGTCATAGAGGGTGTCGTGCCACTTTTTTTGTCGAAAAACCCCGATTTTACGGGGAAAATAAAAAAAAGAAGGAACTAGGCTTAACAACCTAGTTCCTTAAATATTATCTTTTTGCTTTTCTATAACCTGCATTAATTGCATCTTGTTCTGTTTCGAATAGCACTAAATTCTTATCGCTTATTTTATCATAGAATGCTTGACCCGGCATGTGATAAATCATGCTTTTTCTATTGCCATGAATTACACCTCTACCTACAGGCTTTGTTTGCTCTTTTGAAGGTTCCTTTGTAGATGTATTATTGTCTACAACTCCACCTTTCCACAATCCTATATTATTATCTTTAGCTGTTTTTTCTATTTGTCTAAATTCGTTTACATATTTAACATCTGGTGGAAACACTGATACTTGTGCAAAACCATTAGCTAAAAGCATAGCGTTGAAACAATTATTTTTTAATACTTTTGTATCTATTTTTGAAGTTGGCTCATTTACCCAGACATATCTTAATAGTCTTGAATATCTATCTCTTTCGGAAACATCCTTTTCTAAATATACAGTCTTTCCCGCTGGTAGCATTTTTTTAGTATAAGCACTTGCCTCTTTACCAAAGTACTCTACGCCTTTTTTAGGATGCTTAGTTTCCGGTGTATTAACTAATACCATTCTAATTTTTTCAGAAACACCATTTTGTCTTTTTACGACAATTGTATCTCCGTCTACAACTCTTTCTACAACAGCTTTCTCAAAGTTATATAATTTCTTTTGAGGTTGTTTTGTATCTTTTTTCGAAGGCTTTACTGCTAATTCTTCGATTGTTTTATTTTGTAAGATATTGTCTTCGACTGAAGCTTTTCCACCAACTATAACAACTTTTTTCAAACCGTTTAAATAATCTTTTGAAGATTTATTTAGATTTTTATTAGATGTTAATATTATCGGTGCATAGTATTTCTTAGTCAGACTTACGGCTGATAAGCTATCTGCAAAGACATTTGCATTTGATAAAATTGCTGTATCGTTACTAGCGAATGATTTCTTAGCAATTTCTAAAGCTGTTTCATACCTATCTTTTCCTGAGATTCTTTCTCCTGTAAAACCATTTAATGGCAATAAGTTTTTCCCACCTACTGCAATCTCGTTTAATCCGGATTTTGGATAACTAACACCGTCACTCAATACCATAACAGACTTATGATTTACCATATATCCTGCTGCCGCTAAGGCATCTGGGAAGTTATTACCACTAACGATTAGTAGATTTTCTGGATCAACGAACTCCTTAGTCTTTTCCATAACTTTTACCGAAGTATCATATCTGTCTATTCCAGCTAGTCTTTCGATTTTTGCGTTCTTTGTTATTGACTTTATTTCCGGCTCAATTCTTTCCTTATTTAACGCTTTTTCTCCACCTACGATATAGACATTTTTCGGATTTAACCTTTCAATCTCCGATTTTGTCTCTGTGTCAAGATTATTAGGTGACGATAATAACAGAGGTGCATTTAAAACTGCTGCTAATTGACCTGACGATAAGGCATCTGGAAAATCAAAACCATTAGCAATTACAACGTTATCGGAACTTTCAAAAGAATTTTTAGAAATATTAACTGATGTTTCTATTCTATTTCTTCCAGAAATTCTTTCAACCTTTTCTACACTTGCTTTTGTGATTGTCGGTGCTATACACATTGACAATGCTAGAGATGTAGCAAGAACTCTTTTTAATAAATTCTTCTTTTTCACACTAAACTCCTTTAATATATTTAATATAATTTTATCACAAAATCTTGGCTAATTTACTCCTGTCAATCAAGATGACATTGGTTTCCTTAGCTAGATTTTTAGCCGGTTTTGTAAAATAACTATTCGTTAATACCATAGCTGTATCTGTTTTATAGAAAGCCTTCGCAGCTATAACCTCTTGTATTGCTTTAACACCTACATTACGGTTATATCTTTTAATTTGAATGGCGATAGACTTCTTATTTTTTGTTGCTATAAGATCCACACCATAATCTTTTGTTGCTTTTGTTAATTGAGTTTTATACCCCATCTTTTGAAACTTTGCATCTATAAGATTTTCAAATTCTACGCCATCCATGTAATCTATTTTAGAAAAATCATAATTCTTGTATTTATTGATTTTTAATTTTCTTTTCAAACGTTTAAAAAATGATTTTACAACAATTAACAAAAAACTTACGAAAAAAACCAACCCTACTATAAAAGTAATGGGATTATTTTCATAAAAACTTTTAAAACTATATAAATCCATAGCTCTTAGCCCTGTTATAACATAGAATATCTAATATTTCGAAAATCTCTTCTTTATCCTTTATGGATAAGCTTGGATAATGTTTAAATAAATAGCTTCTGTAAAAGTACATCACAGCTTTTGAATCTACTTTTTGTTTTTCTGTTTTTCCATTCTCCATAACAACTTTGTGGTCAAATGGCTCGTTCACAGAAATAACTTCGTAAAGCTTATATAACTCTTTTGCTATTTCGCAATACTTTTCAAGATTATTTTCAAATTTTTCCATTTTATTTTTCTGATAGTCTTGTATATGATTACTACCTTTTATTTTTCTTGTTGAAAACTTCTCATGATATTCATTGTATCTTTCATCTAACTTGTCTTTTTCAATCATAGTCTCAACTTCATTTACAGGTAGCGGATTATTAAGTATATATATATTTAATAATCTAATTGTGTCTATTACATTTTGTACTGTGAAATTCTCATAGAATAGCTCAGAAATATACTTAAACAATGTATTGTTTCTTTGCCCTTGTTCAATATTGTATATATCGTATTTGTTTCTTGCCATAGGATATAAATAATTTGGCAATTCTACCAAATTAGAAAACATATCTTCAATAGATCCTCCGTTGAGAAAATATCTATTTTCGTTTTCTCCGTATATTTTGGCATAACAATCTTTACCCCCAGCTTTTATATCTACTATTATTCCTATTGGAGTAACTTGTTTTACAACGTTTGTAAAATCATATTTCCCCTTTTTAAAGTAAAAGTGATATCCGTTAGGTGTTCTCATTATAGTTGTTGGAACTTTAAGATCTTTTAGTAGTTTTACTAATTTTTCTCCTTGTTCTATGTTATCTACATCTACAAGAACTAAGTCATCTGGAATGATAAGACCATAATCTGAGTATTCTAATACTTGATCGTATGATAATGGCTTTTTATAATCAAAGCCCTTAATTGGAATTTTTGAATCTTTACATAATGGAATAAATTTTAATTGCATTAAATTCTCTCCTTTTACATATTCCCTTGCTATTTTTTTTGCTAGACTTATATAATAATCTTTGTCTAAATCGTTATAATCATCGGTTAAATTAATCGCTACTCTCGGATTTGGTGGTAGCGAATTAACTAAAACATTTGTGTTCCCTTTTATTTTATATATATTATTGTATTTCTTATCTTTACTAGCTAATATCCTAATTGAGAAATCATGAGAGATACTAACATTTCCTATGGATTGTACCACTTCATCAAAACTCTCGCCAATATTTCTATATATTAAAAACTCTTTTAAGTCACTACACTCATTGATATAGTTTTCTATACTTTCATTATTAATTAAATGATTTATTACAGCTTTTTTTACCACATCGCAGTCTTCATATATTTTAGCTTTAGATAAATCCATCCCGTATTTTAAAATATCGCCTTTTATTTTTATTTCTTCTCCTTGGGCTAAATAATTGTTTATGTTTTTTTGAAAAAACTTTGTAAAATACTTTGTAGAATATTGTAGCCCTAATTGATTAAAATATTTGTCCGTAAAATCTAAAACCTTATCTTTTATGTCTTTATTTACTAAAAATATTACACCGTCTGTATTAACGTTGATTAAAATTACGCCTTTAAACTTAATTAACATGAGAAGATACCTAAACATAATATCTTCTCCCAAATAACAAATTGCTCTTCCTTTTTCTAAATCATAATATTTGCTAGATTTTTGCAAAATACTTCCGTAAAAATTATTTATTAGTGGTTTTAGAGATTTATTGCCATTTTCATTTTTTTCTTTTAATAATCCCTTAAAGATTTTTCTGGATTCATCTGAGAAACTATCTGGAAATAAATCATAATTACAGATTAATGATGGATATTGTGAATCTATGTCTATATTAATTATAGAATAACTATCGTTAGAATTATATATAGAATTATTAGTCGCAGCATGTATTCCGCCAGATTTTAGATACACATAGAAATTCTCCACATAACCTGAATCTTTTAGATTATATTTGATATATTGTTTTTCTGTTGTTTTTTGTGCTATTTCAAAAAAAGCCTTTATTTCTTTCGGAAAATCCTTTGTGAATTTTTTAGAATCAATTTCCACATTCCACCAACTTTCCAATTAATTCTCTATCTGTCATATTTAAAGCATCTTTGAATTTATTCAAATACTGAACTCTAGTTTTATAGTAACCATTTCTTTCGTTTAACAATTTTATGTATACATTAAATTGCTCTTTCACTTTATCCATAAGATTATCATAATTTAAATCACTAATTAAATGATTATTAATCTCTTCTTTAGTTAGAGTATTTTTAAAATTATTTTTTAAGTCTATCATTTTCAAAAATGGGAACTTAGGTTCTTTAATTTTAATATTTGTCTCATAGTCGAAAATTTTATACCCTCTCACGCCTTGCTGAAGGAGGTTTTTTACATATAGAAGACCATTTATATCAAGAGAATATAAAAGCCCCTTTAAAAGCCAAATATCACGATATTTTATGTCAAAGCCTAATAATTCAATATCTTTCTTATATAATATGTCAGATATTTCTTTTCTACTAAATTTAAATAACAAAATATTATCAGTATTGGTTATTTTTTCTATATCACGTTCAAATATTATTTTTTCTATAAAATAATCTATTTTATACAGAGCTGTATAGAAAATGTCCTCGTAAATAAAGCAATCAAATAGACAATACATTTTTTCTTTTTCTTCTAGAAAATCTTCGTAAATATTTTTATTTAATATCTCGTCATATTCATTTGTAGAAAATTTTATGAATTTCTGTAAATCACTTAAATAATCTTCCAAAATAACCTCCTAAAAAATTAAGCCCTCAATGATGAAGGCTTTTTTACTGGATGTATTGTCGACAAAATAATAATCTCAACAGATACTATTATTGAAATAATCTCTGCTATAGTTATCTTTTGATTTTTCATTAATGAATTAATAACAAAAGCTAAAACAATTATTGAAGTATGCCCTACTACAAAATACATGAATTGTTTTCTTTCAACTGTTTTTTTTGTGTTAAGCTTTTTTATAGACTCTCTTACAGATTTAATCTTAGACTGTTTACTATTGCAATAATTACCATATATCCTATATGATAAGACTCTTAAAATTGTAAGAGTAATTACTATTACAAGATTTGACATAGGCACTAAGAAGCTAATGTAGTTTAAGAAAATGCCATACACAAAAAATATTACTATTTCAAAAAAGCTTTTTTGTAAGCTATCTATTAATATTGTACTAAACTTTCTAGAACTTTTTCTTAAGTTAAATACTACCAAAATATTTAAAATCAAAGTTATCAAAACAAACAAATATTTTAAATTGTTGAACAAACAAAATATTAAAAGTCCATTACCCAGTCCATATACAGCTGATATTATTAATAATTTAAAATTATTTTTCAAGGTCGTTGAAGTATGGTCTTGGATCGTTGACATCTTTCATTCCGTCTCCATCAGTATCAATAAAATCATTTTGTAGAGGGTGAGTATCTATATAATCTGGAATACCATCCATATCTGTATCTCTGTTATAATATTGTTGATTGTTATATTCTAAGTCTTTATTTTGTTGGTATTCTCTTTGTTTATTTTCTAACTGCTTATTTTTCAATGAATTTAAAAACATTAGAAATGATATATTGTTTATGTCATGAAGTCCGTCATTGTTTTTGATAAGTTTGTTTATTTGAGATCCATTAGTAATGTGATTAAGTTTTATTTTGTAATTTGATTGAAGAAACTCGTCAATTCTATCGTATAGCTCGCTATCATCTAATTTATATGCTTGTTCATTATTAAAATAGCTATTATTGTATTCTTTAGCTAAATTTAAAATTAAACCTTCTTCATCTTGAACCGTTGTCTTGTTATTATCTTCATTAATTTCATTTGAAATATCAAATATTTTCAAAGTTATACCTCCTTATTTTAAAAACACGCCAATAACTATTGTAACGATAAACGGAACCATTGCATAAGGCAATACCTTTGTTAAAAACGGTTTGTCTTTTTTGTAATTCACATAAGCTCTTATTCCAAAAGTCATTATAGATCCAAAGATTATAAGATTTGAAATAATTATCTCAAACAAATTCTTATTAAAGAAAAAGAACAAAATAGCTAAAACGATTAAAATCGCTGTACCATAACCCACAAATTTAACATCTGACATGTTTTCATAGGTTGCTTTGTAAATTTTTTCAAAAAACCCCGATTTTTTATTATCTTGCATTTAATACCTCCTTATTCTTTAGACTTTCTTTTAGGAAAATCAACAGACAGAATTGTTTTACCATCTTCTTCATTTACACTAAAAATAGCACTATATTTTTCGCCTTTTTTACTCTTTAACCCTTTTACCATAACCCCTGAAGAAGAACATAATTGCTTTACAAAATCATCTGTTATTGATTTTTCTTTAATACCGAAACTTTCGAAATATTTATTTTTCTTCCATATCTCAAAACCACAATCCTCATTTTCACAATCGTATTTCAACCCTTGATTTAGAACTTTCTTTCCACAGAAAGGGCAATCGCAAACTTCTATTCTTAAATCATCCAAATCTTTTACCCTATCTATTTCATTTAATATATATTTTTCTATGAAATTTAAGAAGGTCTCTTGTTCTATATTCCCCAATCTTACTTCTTCTAATTTTTCTTCAAGTGCAGCAGTTAAACCAACAGTTTTTATTTGTTTTGATAAAAGTTTGTACAACAATCTTGCTATAGGTGTTGATGTTAATGTCTTTTTACTTCTTTCTATATATTTGTATTCAACAAGCTTTTCTATTATTGAATCTCTAGTTGCCGGAGTTCCAATTCCTCCTTTGTATTTTTCGTCAATGTCTTTAAGATTTTCCATAGAAGATACTATTGTCGCATCCGTAAATCTTGGTTTAGGCTTAGTTTTTGTTTTCTTAATTTCAAGATTACATTGGAAGCTTTGACCTTTGTTTAAATCCAAATTATCATTGTATTGTAATTTATTGTATTGAATTTTATTAAAACCTTCTTGTGTAGATTTTCGTTTTTTACCAGAAAACTCATCGTTAAGCTGAATATCTTGTTCTATATATTCGAAATCTTTCATTGTTGCTTCTATCATTCTTCTGGAAATCAAATCATAAATATTTCTTTCATCTTTAGATAAATTGTCAATTTCTTTTGTTTTAGTATTTACAATTATAATTGCATAGTGTGCATCTTTTTGTGCTTTTTCATCATTAATACACTTTTTAGCACCTTCGATATCATCTTTTTCAATAAACCACGCCAAATATAAATTATTCAATATTTCAGAGAACGATTCTTCTAAGTCAGCCGGTAAATATTCCATATTACTTCTTGGATATGATGTTATCCCCTTTAAATATAAACTTTCCAAAATATTTAATGTTTGTTTTAAAGTGTACCCATATTCAATATTTGCTTGTTGTTGCAAAGTAGATAATTTAAACAATTTAGGTGCTTTCTTCTTTTTCTTTTCTTCTACTATATCTACTACTGTAAAATCTTTTAAATCTTTAAATTTATCGCACTCTTCGGGAGTATCGAACTTTCTTTTAAATTGAAATCCGTTATACTCTCCAACTAGGTTATATATATCACTTTCTTCGAAGTTTTCTATCTCTAAATCTCTTTCAATAATTAAACATAACGTAGGTGTCATTACACGACCTATTACAAACTTTCTGAAAAATTTAAACATATATAATCTTGATAAGTTCATACCTATTAGCCAGTCTGCCTTACTTCTAGAATCTGCCTCTAAATAATACCCATCATATTCTTTTATGTCTTTTCTTTCTTCTAAAGCTTTTAAAAGTCCGTCTTTATTCGTTGTATTGCACCACATACGAGTAACCTTTGTTTTGCTCTCGTCTATATCTAAGTGATTATATAGAAGTCTAAATATTAACTCTCCTTCTCTTTCAGCATCGCAAGAGTTTATTATTTCATCGTATTTATTACTTTTTATTAAATCTTCAATCTTTTTAAACTGGTCTTTATTACCTGTTAGTTTATATTGGTATTTATTTGGAATCATAGGTAAATCGTCTATACTACTATCAGCCCATTTTTTATCCCATCCTTGATTTTCGTATTCATTCGGCTCTTTTAAACCAAATAAATGCCCCCAAGTCCATGTAACATGACAATCTAAAACATCATAATAGCCATCTTCCGGTGTATATTTACCTATAGAATCAGCTATTTTCTGTGCCATGTCTTTTTTCTCTGCTATTATTAACTTCAATTTATTCTCCTATTATTGCGGCGTTTCTACATTAAACGAATCATCTTCAATTTGTTCTTCGCCATCAGTCTTTTGTTCTACTGTCTTTTTATCTGATTCTGTTTCTATCGAATTATTTTGATATCTTGTTTGGTTTTCTAATACCAGATTGGTTCCTTTCTCTACTATAACTACATCATTTTTCCCTAGCGTAATTAACTCGTTTGAATTTTCCATATCAAAAGAATCTGTTGGTACATCTGGAATTATCGGGTATATTAATACACCTTTAATATTTCCTTCTACTTTATATGATCCAGCTTTTACATTGCCTTCTCCTACACGATATACACCAGCTTTGATATTATTAGGATTACTAGGCTTAAACTTTAGTTTTTCTATCTTAAAGCCATCAACCTCAATTAAATCACCGTTTTCAACCTTTAATATCGTATCGTGTTTGTATACTTTAGTTATATTACCAGCTGGTTTATTAACTTTAACAACAGGTTTTTCTATTAGTCTTTTTAAGTAAATATCGCCTTGCTCTATATCTTTACCAACCTCGATATATTTATATGTGCTTTTTACGGGTGTTGTCTTTATTCGAGTTGCAAAAGCTGTATTATCAAGGTTCATGGATAACTTTTCTTCCGGTATTTTAACCAATTCTCCACTACCAATATATTTGGTTGGAAGTTCTACCTTTTTATCCTTGTTACAACTTGTCATTATTAATATTAGTGCTATGACAGATACTGCCATTAGCTTTTTATTCTTCATCAATTGAAAAATCTCCTACCATTTCAAATACATTATCAATAGTTTTGCATTTATTTAACACACACTCTGCTATTAATATTTGTAAATCATCTTCTGCCTGTTTCAAGTCTTTTTTCGCTTGATCTAAATCACTTTGTTTTTTATCAACAATAATTTTCTTTTTTTCTATTCTTTTTTGTTGGTTTTCAATCTTAGTTTTAAAATCCATAAATTCCTCCTTAATATCTTTCATCTGCTATTGTTATACCCACAAAATCAAGGTGTTTGAAAAATAAAAAAATGTTATTTGTAGATTAATAACATGTATTACATCTACAAATAACATTCAGTTTGTGTTTAATATATATTTTTTCTATGATCTACATCTACAACGCAAATAATTAACTTATTGTCGTCAATCTCGCAAATTATTCTGTAGTTCGACACCCTGTATCGCCAAAAACCTCTTAGATTTGCCGATAATGCTTTGCCTCTTGCACGAGGTTCTTCTAATTCACCTATTTTTTCCATATAATGAACAATCATTTTTTGGATTGGTTTATCAAGCTTTTTTAAGGATTTTAATGATTTTTCCGAATATATAACCTTCATATCCCAAGCTCTCTTTTTACCTCATCATTACTATAAAATTTCATATTATCTTTATTTAGAAGATAGTCTTGAACAATCTTTTCATCATATTCTTGTTCAATCTTTTCTAACAATGATTCTCTTGCCCAGTCCGATAAAGTTTTATTTTTTTCTTTAGAAACATTTGTAAAAAGTTCCTTATCCGATTCGCTTAACCTAATAGTTATAGTAGCCATAAAATCACTCCTTCATTGTGTTACATTGTAACACAATTATAATATAATTTTATTGCATAGTCAAGCTTTTCAAGAGACAATCAATAAAATCTTCAGCTTTACATTTGACGAGTAGCAATATTTCTAGCATGTTCCCTATAGCTGATATTCAGCTTATTTTCTTCAATCAGTTCTATAACTTTTTTTAAATCATTTGGATTCAGAATCTCTTTATCCGAAAGTTCTTTAATTTTTCTAGAAACTTGTGAAATCTTGCAGATAATAGAAGCATTGGCTTTAACTTTGATTTTAGCATCTGGAGAAAATGCAACAATAGAAAAATATTTAATGTTTGGATAATACTTCCTCAAAATTGATTTAACAGCTTGAATGTGTGCGTAATTTTGTAAACTTGGATTCATAAACTCATTCTTATTTCCATGAATATTTTGAATCCACCTCTTGCCGTACTCAGAACCGCAAATCAATCCTTTGTAATTCTTCGTTTCAATTGAAAAAATACCATAAGTTGAGATAACGAGATGATCGATTTGCGTAGAATAAGTATTTCCACCCGAATTTTCTAATACTAGATTATTTATAACGCTGTATTTATTCTTATCAAGACTACTTAATTCCATCTTAACCATAGCCTCTCCCATGTACCCCTTGATCCTTGGCCACAAGCTTTTCAAGACTAGGCAAAGTACAAAAAATATTCCAAATGAAATATACAAATCTCGCATATATCCTCCCGTATCTCTTATTCTTTATTAGAATTGTTTAGATTTTTCAACTTTTCTATAAATCTTTTCAATGCTAACTTGATCTACACCTCTTTTTTCAGCAACTGTTTGACAAGCGTTCATTACTCTAATACTATAAGTTCCACCGTCACTTACCGACTCTTCAAGTGTTTGGCTTTTCAAATCATCTGAACTAACAACAGGGGTAGTTCTTTCTATCTCATCTTCCACTTCATAATAAATTTTCTTATCCAAATCTGTTATATCTTCTACTCCACCTTTAAACCTCATATCTAGTATATAGTCCATTCCTCTACCCATAAAGTTTTCAGAACCACCCTCTAAATAATTAGCGAAAGCTATCGTTCCGTAGAATTTATCTACATCCCTTTTATCATCATAGAAATAAAAATTAACAGGCTTATTTTTTAATTTTTTCTTTTCTAAAATATCATCGCAAATTCTTCTTAAATCTTTTTCATCTTTTTTGTCAGTTAATATATAGAATTCAGTTAGCTTATACTCGTAAAACACATCCTTATTAGGCTTGTTTTCATCTTCAACCTTTACCTCATCTATTTTATTTCTTTGATCTTCCTCAAGCTTCTTTACTATTGTATACGACAAAGATTCAACCTTTTCTTCCTTTTGTTCTTCTGTTCGTGGAAGGTCTTGTTCTGGTGGTAAGTATGTTGTTTGTCTATATTTAAAAAGAATAGCAAAGTTTAATACCAAAGATATAACTATAGCACCTACAATAATAAATCTATTAACTTTAAACACGTCAAAATCAACATTATTTTCATAATGCTTTATAAAAGTTATTACATACGGAACAGCTAATATTAAGACGTTACACGAGATAACAATCTTTAATATACTTATTGTGCTTACCATATATGTTGGACTTAAGTACAAAATCTTATATGAAAGAAATGACACTATAATAGACAAAGCTACATATAATAGTATCGGTGATCCATATTTAAATATTTTAGCATTTTCATCCTTTTGTAATTTAAATATACTTATCGAAAGTGTAATATATATTACAGAAAATATACTTACAATTACTGCTGCTGCTATTAGCGATTTTAACATTTATCTACCTCTTTTCCTTCTTTTTCTTTCATCTCAATATAATATTTCTCCAAATTATCTAATGACATTTCTTTAGGATAATCTATGTCTCTAGAATAAATATCAAAACTTAGCTTTCCTACGCCATTTCTTTCTAAAAAATACTGTGATACAGCGTATTGATAACCTTCTAAAATTGATTCTTTTCTATTAAAACTATCTACCATTTTTGCATCTTTAATGAATTCTTGATTATTCGAAAGCTCTTTTTGTCTTTTTCGCCTTTCTTCTGAATCTGAGCATTTATCTAACCCATACTTTTCTCTAAAGTCTCTTTTTATTTCCTTTTCTTCTTCTGTTGGTTCCAAAAGCTTTTTATCTAAAACCTCATTAATGAACTCATAATCCATACAAGTTCCTATATAATTTATATGTTTTATTAGATGTCTTTCCAAATAATCTGTTCTAGCTCTTTTTACTGCCAACCCAGAAACTTCGCTTATTTTATCTCTTCCATATTTGGAGTTAAAATGAATACTTGACTTCATTATTCCTCCTGATTCTTTTTTCCTATCTGGTAATTGAAATTCATAGAGAGAGGAATCGAATATACTATAAAGATATCTTTCTATTTCCGAAAACTTTTTTCTTTTCTTCAAGTCTGAATCTGATGTTTGATCCCAGCACCAACGTTTTTTTTCTACAGGATTGGTAGATGATAGAATGCAATAATACGTCTCTTTTCCCTCATAATTACCTTTAGCATATTTTGTATTCCAACGAAATCTATTTAAATCGTATAAAAACGTTTCGTATTGTCCTGATGCTACCATTAGATATTCAAAAACCATTTTAATAATCTTTTTATTATATAATACGTTTTCGCCTATATATATACATCCTTCTTCATCAGCCAATAAATCTTTTTCTATCGCATATAAGCAATCAATATAATCTTGGGGAGATATATAATTATAATAATGAAGGTCTACTTGATTTTCTACTATAAAATCAAATCTTCCTTTATTTCTTCCGGACATAGACTCTTTCCAATCTTCTAAACACCATTCTTCTCTATCTAGTAAAAGTCTGTCTTTCCTACCATATTTATCCACATGCTCATAATATACTAATTTAACTACATCCTCTTTTGGAGGCTCATAATCATAAGTTACATCGTCATCGAATTTATCTATATCAAACACATATTCATTATCTGGTATATATTTTGGATTATATAACATTTTACTCTTTCCTTTATTTATAATATTTTACTGATCGTTTTAGATGCGATTATTAATTACTATCTTTTCTTGTAGAAAACATAACCTCCCGCAACCACTACTACTGCAAAAGCTGCAAAAACTAATAATAGTTTCATGTTTCTTGTGTTTTCTAATTCTTTTTGTTTGTTAATCAAAGCTTGTTTTTCAGTAGGCTTTAATACAATTTCATCATCTTTTTTATCCGAATCTTTTTTATCTTCTTTTTTTGTGCCGTCTTGTGGTTTCTTACTTTCGTCTTTTTGCTTTTGTAATTGTTCAGCTTTTTCTGCATCTGGGTTTACTACTGATATATCTACAACTTGAAATCTTGTTTTTTCAGACACATTTATTTGTTGTTTTGATATATTTATTTGAAAATTAGAAAAATCTTCATCATCTTGATATACTTTATAAATTGTGTATTTTCCATAATTAAAAGCCTTATCTAGTTGTTTACCAGTTCCTACCACTACCTCATACACATCTTTTGTTTCATCATTTGATAGAATAATTCTAAGAGGTTGTTGATTAGCTTGATTTTTTGTTACTCTAAATCTAATAGTTCCTGCTTTATCTCTATCTTTAATATCATCATATCTCTTTGATTTATCAATTTTTCCGTCATTATTTACCCATCTAATAAAATTCATTGCTTTAACACTATAATCATATTTCATTTTTTCATTTTTGGCTATATCTTCATATTTTAGTTTATCATCACCAAATTTTACCCAATTATTTCTTATCGATATCGGCTTTCCGAAATCTAATTCAACCAATTCTCCTTTCCTGTTGTAAATGCAAGTTTCTAAAGAATCGATAAAAGCCCCCGATAAATCTGGGTCAAATGTTGGCTCATCACCTTTTTGCTCTATTATATTTTGTTGTCCGTCATAACTTGCCATACTATCTTGACTAAAAAGAAGAAATACCGACATTGCGATAATAAAATATTTTAATAATTTTTTCATAAAATTTTAGGGGAGATTTAATCTCCCCTTATCCCCTTTCATAAATTTTAAATTTGCTTTAATGTTTCATCATGTTATTAGCGTTTTGACTAACACCAATATCTATGAATACTCCATTTCTTGCTCTTATATATCCAGCTGGAAGTAATCTTTCAGAGTATTCTCCCTGAATATAATTGTATTCACTTACCCAGACAGAACCATCTTCATTTACTGCCTCTACGAACATTATATGTCCATATGCACCACCTACTGTTGATAATGCACATCCTGCTACAGGTTTAGGTATTATTTTAGTTCCACAATGTCCTCTTGCTGCTGAATATCGCCATCTTCCGCCATCACCCATACTGTATAAATGATAGCCACCTAATTCTCTAGATCTGTTATACACATACCAAACACATTGACCTTTATCTGAACCGTTACCAGTCCAGTTTGCTGCTGTTGAGTGAGGCTTAAACACTCTTACATTATCTGGTATTGTCCCTAATTTTGATTTTTCTCTTGAACCAGAGAAACCATATCCACCATCATATCCACCAGTAAATTGAGGGGCAGAATCTACTTTACCCAATGAATCTTGGAATTCTTCAAAATCATTTTGCATTGAAGCCCATCCTGTTTCAAGCATATAGCTTTTTGCGTTCTTTTGATCTATAATACCAGAACTCATACGCATTGCTGGGTTAAGATAAGCTCTTCTGATTTCGCCTTTTAAGAATTTGTTAATAAATGATTCATTTTCACCCGGCTTATATTGATAGAACATGTTCATATATAATACAGATTCATATTTTTCAGTATCATTAGCCGTTTCTTTAGTCCTTTTTATTTCTTTTGTAGGATCTACTTCATTTGGATTAGTATTAAGTTTAGTTTTAGTATGAACATCAATTTCTAATGATTTTTTACCAAAAGCTATCGCTTCTTCTTTAGTATTAAAAGCAATCTTAATATTATATCCTCTAGTATCATTTGTGCTACCGTCTACAGTTGCATTACCATATCCGGGTATTTCTACCTTAGCACCTTTAGCGATAATTGATCCATCTGCTAATATTATACCCTTTTTGATAGGTGTTCCGTTCGGTGTGTTAGGATTTTCTTTTGTTGGATAAATGCCAGTAGCTGTAACCTTAACCTTCGTTACTAAATCTGGAGAAATTGAATTATTTTCTGTAGGATTAGTTACGGGTTGATCTGGTGATTGAGTTTGATTATGCTTGTTACCTAATGATTCTTTTTGAACAGCCTCATAGATTCTAGCCATAAACAAACTAACACTTGTTTGCCATCCCTTTGAATCACTACAATATAACTTACTAACACCAGCTACTGATTGACCGTTATAATATCTACCACCCGGAGTTAAATACAATGTATTTAACTTGTTACAAACAAAACCATAACATTCTGCAAAATTTCTAAAACCATTTGCGTTAGTATATGTGTTTATGTCGGTTGCGTTCCAAGACAAGATATTATTTTTTTCAGCAGCTACTCTTGCACCATAACCAAACCTACCAAAAGCACCACCATTTTCTGTTTGTATTATTGCAAGCATAAATGCTGGGCTTATTCCAGTCCTTTTTTCAGATGCGACTACTTCGTCAAAGAAACCTGCTGCGTGTGGATGATTTTCTACTAACATACTTGACCTTGGGAAGTATTTCTTAAACACTCTAGTCCATTCTTCAGCCGTTAGATTGTATTTATATAAAGGCGAACCCGGATCATTTGGATTAGTAGTTAGTGGGTTTACAGCAGTTGTACCCAATGCTGACATATCATTCCATCTAGGTTTAGGTTGAGCCTTTTGAGTTAATTTAACTGTACCTAAAGGATCCCCCGCTGAAACAATATAATTATTATTAGATTTTACTATTTTATCTTTAATACTATCCATCGAAGACTTATCAAGGCCACCTATCATCATTATCATCATTTCATCATTTGATTCATCTGATGTATCTTCAGATTTGGTATCCTTTTTGTTTTCTTCTTTCTTTTTGTCAGTTTCTTTATCTTCCTCTTCTAAATCTACCTTTTCGCCATCCTCATCTGTAACATCACCTTCAAACTTATGCTTTTTCAATACGTCTTTTATGATTACATATTCTCCACCCATTCTGTTTGCTTGTTTAAGTTTTGTGTCTGAATCTTTGAATGAATTCGAAGCAACCATTACTTTACCATCCATAGGTGCGTAAATTGTAGATGCGTTTGGATCTATTTGTTTATCTGTTCCATTTCCTGTGTTTGAAACAACTACATCTATTACTGTATTTACATCTTTGTCATCATCTACACTCTTATTTTTATCGAATATCATTCCTATTGATTTCAAGAAACCAATTTTATCTTGATCTCCTTCGTGACCATATCTTCTTCTGATATATGTTGTAGGAAATTCATAAGGATTGTTAGAGTTTTTAATAACTTTTGCATCAACTTCGCTGTAATAAGTTTTAGGATTTCTTCTAATCCAACCTATACCCTCTCCAGTCTTCTTTTCATATCCTAGTGGATTTTCATATTCGTAAACAATGTTGTTCATCATATCATCTAGAGAAGATACACGCTCTCCACCACCTTCGATTAATGCCAATCTATCTATACCTAAGTTAGATTTGTAAATCATCTTATCTGGTGAGTTGTCTTTTATTTGAGAGAACTTTTTAATAGCGAATGGATTATACCAGTTATCAAAAGGTACAGAACCATATTTATTTCCTTGAATAGGAACAGTTCCTTTTTTGTATCTTATAAAATTACCTGAAGAATCCTTTTTATATCCGTAAACATCTACTTTTCTAAGTGTTATGTTTTTTGAATATGCTTTATTATGAAGTTCACCATGTATTTTCATAAGCATTGTAACAGGGTCTCTATATTCAATCGCTGATCTGTTTTTTAATTTTTGAACGCCTCCTAATTCCTTTGGATAGTTTATTTCATAATTACCATGCACACCATTAGCTTTGTTTCTAATATTAGTTGCAATATCTCCTAAATCCATTTCTTTTAATTTATCCTTTGATATATTTGCAAATTTTGCTTTCGTACTAGAAAAAGCTTGTGCCGGTCTTTCTATCTTAGAAGACATATCCTTATCGTAAGTTGTGAATTTTTCCAGGTTATCATCCGAATAAAGTGTTTCTAAATAGTATAACAACCTTAAAGCATCAGTTCTTATGAAGATATTGTTGTCATCTTCTTTTTTTCTAAATGGCTCTTGAATTAATTCCCTTTCTACCATTGGAACATGAATTGGACTTGTTAACACCCCTTGTTGTGTTTGATTATATTTTGTTCTTGCTTTAGACAACATTTCTTTGTATTGTTTATTTGCTTCTTTATTCTTTTCATAATCTAGTTTTGTAATCCTGTCATAGAATCTTGTTGCAGGGTCATATTCCTCTCTAACCATGAACATATCGGTTATTATTGTAAAACTTCCCATAAAAGACAAAACTATTATTAAAGCTGATGAAACAGCAACAATAGGAACTAAATTAGCTGTTACAAAACCAACAAAAGCAGCTACAAATTTACCAACAGCCATTACCAACTTTGTAATTGTTGCTTTTACTTTCGCTAGAAACACAGTAATCTTTTTAACACGTTTCGGAATTTTTGTAATTTCTTTTCCGACCTTTTTTGTAGCTTTCGCAACTTTTTTAGCTGCAATAATTGATGAATGTGCCTTTAAAGTAGCATTTGCTAAGTCTTGACCATAATCATTTACATATCTTACATTGTTTAATGCTCTTAAGGCTAAAATAGACAGTTTTCTCTTTCTTGGCTTGATTAATTCAGCTTTTCTTCTTTTTGCATTTAAAGCCGCAAATAAAGCTTTTTGAGATTTTCTTAGGTTTCTACCCTTAAAGATTCTAGAAGAAGCTAAATAATATTTCTTAAACAATCTATAGAAGTTTATTGAAAATATTGATGCCCTAAAAGGCGTAGCAATTAAATATCTAGCAATATCATAATTTAGAGAATATATTCTAGCAGTTCGATAAAAGTCTGAAGCGTATTGATTATCCTTAAGTCCTGCCTGAATATACCTTGAAACAATCATGTAAGCATAAGCTTTTGTCATTCTTCTTTGAGCTTGTTTTCTATATTTTTCTGATAAAGCTTTGTTTTTATCTAGCTTTTTGTCTATTTTTTCAAGCTTTTTCTTAGCGAAGAAATTCATTTTCTTATTTCCTTCGGCTATATCTTTAAGATAGTTTATTTGCTTTTCTTTTGTGCTTAAAAGCTCAATATTAATTCCATACTTCTTGAAAAATCTATTTGTCTTAAATCTAGCTTTTTCACTTAGATTATCCTGCAACGACTTTCTCATGCCCTTAAATTCGATTTTTTCATGTAGCTTAGGGTCGTTTTTATATATTTCTCTTTCAGAATTAATAAAAGTTTTTAATTCTTTGGCTTTTAGATTTGTCGCTATTCCTAATTTCTTTGCCATAAGCAAAGTTGTAAAAGCATGAGAATTTTGATATCTTGCAGTTAAATCTACGATTACTTTATTTTTCATATTTCTTAAAGTATCGGGTTGAGATTTTATAGTATCGTAAACCTTAAAGTATCTATTCTTAGTATCCTCTTTAACAGTTTTATTTATAACTGACTGAGTAATCTTTTGTATCTGATTATCTATAGCCTGATATTTCAAATGCTCTTTTGCAATTTTTGCTGAATGTTTTGAAATCATTCCAGCTACATTAATAATATTTTCATGCTCTTTTTCTAGTCCTAATCTAGTAGCCTTAACTGAGCTTTTAATAAATGGTCTCATTTTATTAATGCCTATGCTTGCATAGTCATTATATTTTGAAATCATTTGATTTCGATGTTTTTCATTCGTTGTTTTTGATAAAAGCCTAGAATATTCTTTTATAAATCTTGTATTGTAGTAGAATTTAGAATATTCTATATTAATTTCATCTTGACTATATGGCTTAACCTTAAGCTTATCAGCGATTGAATTTATTAAACCCAAATCCTCATCTTTTAATAAGCTATTAATATCGTCATGAAACGGATTAGGACTAGTCCTATCTAAACAATCCTTTAAAAGAATATCGTATTTTATATACTTAATTTTACCTTCATTTGATTGTACTTTATATTGCTTTTGTCTGTTTTTAAGATAATGGTCTACTCTTATTTCTAAATCTTCATGATTTTTCTTACTATTTAAAATATATTCTACTCTTTTTCGATCTAGATTTCTTTTATATACTTCAAAAGTAAGCTCTTTTCTATATTGATTTTTTAAATCATTAATAGTTTCTACTGCATTTTCAATTTTTTCTCTATTAGCATAAGAAACTCTCATATTAGCTAAAATATCTTTTGTTACATCTTTAATAGCATCCTGGTTTTTATTTTCAAGATTCTCAAACGATCTTCTTATATTGCTAAATTCTTTATCATTGTATATTAGGCTTTTGAATTTTTTATAATCAATGTCTGCACTTTCTTGTTGAGACAATGTAGTTTTTAATAATTTAGACTTTTCAATTAAAAATTCTCTATTACTATTTGAAATCTCTAATTTTTTATCTACTACTACATTACCATACCTATTTAAAGCACTTTCTTCCTCGTCTTTTGGATTGTCAAATTTATCCTTTGGTAAATCAGAAAATCCTCTGTAAGAAATTATGCTATCTACTACCTTTTCTCTAACCTCTAACGGTTTTCTTGTAGTTTGGGCTATATATCTTAATTGAGTATTGGTAATAATCCCATTTGTATAACAATCTTTTAAAAACCTTTTAGAATTTTCATCAAGCTTTGTAGAATATCCTTTAAATAGACTATCCGACTGTTCTTTTATTGTAATAATATCGGGTGAATTCTTATTAAAGTTTTCAAGAAATTCTTTTTTAATACTTGTTGATACATACGGTATTTTAGTATCGTTAGCTTTCAAAAACCTATCAAGCTCTGTTTTGTCACTAGATTTAACGGTATTTAGAATATATTTTACTCTCTGATTACTAGTAAAATTAATCTTATTTCCCTTAAACCCGTTTATCGCCTCCTCGAAGTCACTATAGTCTTTTATATTTTTTAGGCTTTTACCTATATCTATAATATCGGGGATTTGCTGGTTAAAGGAAACAGGGCTTTTTTCATAGTTTTGTACCATTGTTGTTAGTACATCTTTACCTACATTAGTATCGTTTTTTGATGCGTAAATTATGTTTTTAAATTGCTGTTCACTAATAAGCCTATGATCTTTTGCATCTATTAAAAACTTTATCTTATCATCGGATAAATTCGTTTGTATAGCGTTTGTATATTCGTCTTTTGTAAAAGCTTTATATTCAAACTCTCCTCTTTCGCCTTTGACATTCAATAGTTGATATTTAGAGACATCGGAAGGATTATATGCAAACACTTTTGTATAGTCTTTTTTAAGATTCTCAAATTTTAATGTGTTTGTTCCTGCATTACCTACTGTATATCCTTCATCTGTATGAAAAGTATCTAGATTTATTGTTCCGTTAGTTGCTGTTCTCTCATTTACACTTTTGGATAAACTAGCTGTAGAAAAATTCTCAATCCTACTATCACTAAAGTCAGCAATTTTGTTATCAACATTATCTGTAATATTAACAAATGATGAATTATCGTTAGACTTATTGATTAAATAGTTTTCGTATTTATTAAGGATATTATTTGATTTAAAATCAACATACTTATTAAAATCTATTTCTCTTATATCGCTTAAAGGTTTTAAGTTATCATAATCAACCTTTAACTTATCAATTTCCTTAAAGTTTTCATCAACAATATTTTTTGCGTACTCGTATTTGAACTGATCTTTGACATCTTGATTTGTTATTAATTTTCTTTGATTTAAAATAGCAGCAGTTTTAAAGCTTTGTAATGGATTTTCATTTATGTTTTCTTTGAAAAACTTATTAAGATTATCATCTGTAATTTTAGATGCAAACTGATCTACATTTATTGTTCTTAATGTGTCTTTATTTATCTTTTCAAAGTCTAAATCATCTTGTTTTTGTTCTTTCCATACTTGCAAATCTTCTTGCATGTCTTTAACGCTGAATTTATCTTTATTATTTTCTTTGAAACCGTATTGATAATTTAGATTTTTGTTTGATTTATCAATTAAATCTTTAAGCTCATTTTCTGTTATAGAGTTATTTTGAGTTTTATTAATTATTTCATCTAAATATTGATTATTAGGATTTGAAACAGCATTTTGATAAATTATTTCGTCTACCTTGTTTTCAATATTAGAAATTCGAAATTGTTTATTCTTTAATTCTTTTTGAACCAAATTAATAGCATCTTGTGATGTTATATTGTTAAAAAATACATGGTCTCCAAGCTTATCTAATAATTCATTATATGCCTTATTATCATTTAAGATAGGAGATTGTATGTTGATACTATCTTTAAGTTCATTTTTAAATTTTTTTAGTTTTAAATCTTGTGCTTTAAAAACATTTTCGTTGTTTAGGTCAATTTCAACACGATTTTTATGTTTTTGTTGATACAAGATATAATCTTTAGCTTTTATTTTAATATCATCTTTTTTCTTGTCTGGCATTAAAAATCTCCTATAAAACAAAGCCTCTATTATTAAGAGACTTTGCTTTTTTCTTCCTTAAACTTCGATTTTAAATGGAACGAATACTTAATATCGTACATCTTATTAAGCTTATCGTTAATTTGATTTTCAATATCTTCAGATTTGTTATCTTTATATTCTTCCATAAGCTTATCAAAATCTTCTTTAATCTTTTCATCTTCTGCCCTGTATCTCTTGATATCATTAGGATCAGATGTTGTAAGTTTATATAGTTTTGAATCTTTTGCTATTATGTTTTCAAAAGGAACAGTAACACCCTCTGTCATGATTAAACCTTTACCTTTAGAAGCATTGTAGATGTATTTTTGTTGCTCTTTCGATAATCCGTAAAGCTCTGTTAAAGTTGCCAAATCGTCTTCTGATTGGTTTAATAGACATACATAACCTGTTGCGTTGTTAAACATTGTTCTTGCATTTTCAGTTCTAAGCATATCTGATATATTTTGTGTGATACCTGTAATTACACCATCATATTTTCTTGAACGTTTAAATAATTGATATAAGAATGATGTTGAGTATTCATTATTTAACATCAAATAGAACTCATCAATAAAAATCCATGTTCTTTTTCCTTTTTTCTTGTTTTGAATAATTCTGTTCCATACATTATCAAGCATGATTAAAAGGCATACACCTTTTAAGTTTTGTGTTACAGAGTTAAGGTCAAATGATATTACTCTATTTTTAATATTGATATTAGATTCTTTAGAGAATATATTCAAACTACCGTCATTAACATAGATTTGTAATACTTGTGCAAGTCTTGTTGAAGTATAATCAGCCTCTTTTACAAGAGTGTCATAAAGAAGATTAAGAGTTGGAACTCTATTTTCTTTTTCACATCTTTTATATAGTTTTCTACCAACCACATCTATTGTTGATATTTCTTCTGGTGTTAAACTACTTGAATCACTATTTTTATTAATTCTAGTAATCATTGCAAAGAATGAGTTCAAAAAGTCTATTTTTGTAGATACTGGATCCGGCTCATTTTCAAACATTTCATTTTGAACAAAATCATTCTTGTCTATTTCTATTTGTTCTTCTAATTCCATTGGGTTAATATAGTTACCCTTGTTTTGACCTAAAGTTATTATTTCTCCGTTAAGCCTATTAACTAAAGTTCCATATTCACTTTCTGGGTCGACTATAACAATATCATCATCTGTAGATAAGAAAATATTAGCTATCTCGTGTTTTGCGGCCATTGATTTACCAGAACCTGGTGTTGCCATAATAAAACCTGATGGGTTTTTTCTACTTAATCTATTAAGTAAAATAATTGATTTACTTGTTGGGTTTACACCATATACAAAACCACCCGGTTGATAGATATCCTGAGTACTAAATGGTTCAAATATACCTAAAGATTTAGATAACAATTGACGTGAAACATCTAGTCTGTTATATCCAAATGGTAAAACCGTATTAAACGCTGCTTTTTGTTCCCAATCTAAATTACCTAAACTGATACCATGACTTCTACAAAGAGTGTCTATTCTGTAATTGTTATCCATAAGTTCATCAATTGTTTCAGCCATTGTCATAATGCAAAATGTTGTCACAAACATTTTTTCGTTTTCTTCTTGAATCTTATTTTGTATCTTTTTAGCCTCTTCCAAGTTTTCAATTAATGATTGTGCAACAAATTCATCACTTACACCTAATCCCTTACCAGATAATTTCCTTTTCTCACCAAACTTCTCTGTATTCATAAAAGATAGTTTAGTTCTAATCATTTGCTTAGTTTCATCCTTTGGAATTGGATTAATATGGATTGAACATATCATGTTGATATTTTCAGCAGTCAAATCTTGAATAAATTCATCCGTCATTTCTGTCGGTATATCTTTGATAAATCTTACTTGACCATAATATCTTCCCCATTCAAATATTGATTTATCGGTAAAATCAGCGGAATCTTCAGCTAAAAAGTCTTTAGATGTTAGCCCATGTCTAAAATACATTCTATTATCATATTTTGAGTTAGAATGATTCATAGGATCTATTATCGTCTTGAATAACTTTAATCTTTCTTTAGCTGATAACACCTTTACAACATCATCAGAATTTATTGGATAAATGTCTTTTAATCTTTCTCTAATAGCTGTTTCTGCTCTTTTAAGTTTTTCTGTAGCATCTTCTAAGTCATCAGCTAATACTGTATATGTTATAAACTTTCTTCTATTTATTCTATTGTTTTTATCGGTGTCATATTTTGCGATATTTTGATTGTTAAGTTCAATTCTAAATTCATCATAACCATCATCTTTCAAATTTATATTTACATCTTTTACAAACTTATCATGGCTTACTAATTCATTGTTAAATGACATTTCATACGCTATATTTTCATCTAGTGTATTTAGAAACTTAACATAATTTAAGAAAAGTTCACTTTGCTTTTTTTCAGCTAACAATTTATAGTTAATATCAGCAAACTCTATTGTCCTTGAATAAAGTAGGTTTTCTCTTATTACTAAAGTTCCGTCACTTAGAAGCCTGTCATAACCTATTAAACTTTGTGTTGATGCATTCTTTTTATTATATATATCGGATTTTGAATTTTTGACTTTCTTTTCTTTAGATTTTCTTAATTTCTGTTCTTGCTCTCTTTTACTAATAGCTTTCTTTTTTATATCTTTATTATTTTTAAGCTTTCCTGTAGTATTGACATCTTTAGCTATTAATACATTTTCATCTAAAGGGATATTTTCTTTTTCTTTAGATTTCTTTAGGTTTTTATTTTTAGAATCTATTGTTGCTATTTCTTTTGTTTCCTTATTTTTCTTTTTAAATAATCCCAACCAACTCACCTCTTTCGTCAAAATTGAACAATGCCTCTTCTTTAGGTTTGCCTTTTTTATATTTTTCAGTTATCATCTTACGATATTCTTTTGTTTCTACTCTATGATTTATTAATCCAACATAGTTGTTTTCTTTTTTATCGACTAAAACCTTGTTGTTCAATAATTGAGTATAATCATTTTTATTTAATATCTCACCAGACTTTATATCAAATTGTGTCATTTGGTCTTCTTTAAAAACAAATCTCTTTCTTTTTTTGTTATTTAACATATTATAGAAGTTTTGATTAACCTCTGTTTTATATGTCAATTTATTCACTCCAAATTTACCACGATATAACTTCTTAAGATAATCTTCCATATTTAAATTATCTTTTTTAATAAAACCAATCATTGCTATTGGAACTACTGTTAAAAATATTAGATAAGCTATTATGTTCATCTTTAAAAACTTAGATAAAATTATTGTCTCTAAAATTGCTAAAACTAAGCCACTTCCTAAAGCCAATAATTTTCTTTTAGTAAGATTTAAAAATATCTTATTTTCATATTCTGAAATATCTCTTGGTATGTTAACTTGTATCAAAATTATTCCTCCTAATTAAAAGCTCCACCTGTTGCTAAGTTCGCTACTTGTTTTGACTTTTTAAATAACGTCAACGTAGTTAAACTCATAAGCATACTTCCTGCAATAACCTTTAAACTTAGTGTAAATGCACTTCCTATTCCCAAAGATTGCATTGTTTTTGCTGGATCAGCCGATGAGAACACTTTTATAAATGTTTGTGGACTTGCTACAAGACCACTAAATAACACATTTCCTATTCCACTTCCATTCTCTATCGCATTAAACACATTTAAAAATAACTGCGTTGATATCTTTGCGGCGACTAATATAAGCAAAATATTTAACCCTATACTTAAAATCGTCTTTAAGTATGTAAATCCAGTATTAGCCCATTGCTCACAACTTATTGATGCTACAGCTATAGGTGCTGCAAAATAATATAATATACAATCTACCATTACGCCTAATATATAAAACCCTATCATTAATGATATTGCTAACATCGCAATTGCCCCTAAAGCAAATAGTAAGACTAGTATTATTGATGATAGTTTCAAAGTACTTGCCATATTATCTATTATTTCTTCTTTGATTGCATGTTTCGAATCTAACATGCCAGCTAAAACCGAATTTGCCGAGTATGCATGATCTATAGTCGTAATTTTAGAAAAATTTTCCACATAGCCCGCAAACCCTGATACTACCGATAAAAATATTTCTTGAACACTTTCTATCAACATTTTTATAATCATTATTTTAAAGAAGAACTTTAAAGGTATTACTATACCTTGTGCCTGAACAGCATCGTGTTTAGATGCCATTGAATATAGACCTAATACAAAGCCTATTGCAAGTATCGTATAAGCCACAGCTAATATTATATTGTTTAACCCTGATAATGTTTGATCGCTTAATATTGTTCCAGATGGCGATAAAAACATATTCATGTTTTGTCTTGTAAAAAACCCACCTACTTTTGCTGTGACATCCTGCATTTCAACCATAAATTTAAAAAGCGAAAGTATCGCTTCACAAAACATCTTCCACATTTAAAAAACCCCTTTCAAAAATATACTAAAGTTAATTACTAAAGGAGAATTCCAATCTATTTCGGGATTTGTCGTAAGCTTTGGTAAACTTGTTAAAAGAGTTGCTGATATAAGCACAATTACACCACCACCAAATAACATTGCTGATCTATAAATCTGTTGTGCCGATTGTGAACTCACTGCAATACCAAATTGTATTAATGACCAAGCAATTGTTAATGTTGCACCGTATTTTAGAAAATACATACTAGCATCTAATAGCCCTTCAAATTTTAATTGTCCGTTTGTTCCAACTGCACCTATTGCAAAAATCAAAAATAGACCAAACGCAACTGTGTAAAATCCTGTCATTAACTTTGATGTATCTGTTAATCCTTCTGCTAAGTGTGAACCTATCATTACTAAACCACTAACTATAGTTATAATACTAAATATCTTTACTATGTTTGCTATTAAATTAAAGTGTGAATTAAAAGCTTCTGATAATGGATTATTATTTACTGTTTGAGCAAAAGAAATTGAAGATAAGTTATGAGATACAAGAATTACCAATAGCAAAAAAATTCCTATTTTGTAAATATTTTTATTTTTTCTCAATTTTTACTCCTTATATATTGTGTTTAGCCTTGTAAGAATATAGGGCTTTTCACAATTTTAAATTAGCAAAGAATACCCACTTTAATTCTTTGCTAATTTTTCTAAGACATGAAATATTTAACTATTGTTGGTAAAGATAATCCAAGTACTACTAGAGCAACTCCACCAACGAATTGGTATAATTGCGATTGTAGTTGTTGACCGTTATTAATCGCTGCAAAGCCACTAGCAATACCAATCGCTGCTAATATAGCACCTACTATTGCCATTAATTTACCGAAAAATGATACAACTTCAATCATTAAGTCATTCGCTTTTTTTGAAGCTCCTGAATTGATAATTCCTGCTGCAAAACCAGATCTTACTGTTAATATATATGCAGCCATAATAACTAAGGAAGCTAAAATTATTAAGTATTTATGTTCCTTAATAAACGCCTTTGCTTTAGATAAAAAGCTTTCTTGTGTATTTAACGTCATTGTATTCGTATTCATTTGTATTAAAATCTCCTTTTTAAATTTAATATGATAGCTATAAAAGTGAAAAGTGGGATTTGTTTTGTATTTTAAATGCTATCATTTACGTTCTTGTTATACCCACGATAAAGATGTATTTGAGGCAAAAACATTCAGCTTTTATGTTAAATTGCACAAATCCCTAATTAATTATCATAAATAAGGACAGTAAAACTAACATTAAGAGCAAAAAAAGAACACCGCTACTGCGATGAACTCTTTTCCCCATTATTCTAATATTTTTCCCTAAAGTTTTTTAAACTTTTCTTTGAAACCTCGCTAAGATTTTCTCCTATCTCTCTCATTGTTAAAGTATCATCTACGAAAATATTAGAAGGCTCATATTCAATATCTTTTTGAAGATTTTCTCTGCGTTCTATATATTTTTTTATTTCAAGTTCGTTCACAAATCTCACCTCATTCAAAAACATCGAAATCATCAATGAAGTCACTTTCTTGATTTTCTGATATATCAGATTTATCTTCACTCTCTATATCTAAGCTTTCGGAATCTGTATCTACAGATATTATAACATCTTCTTTTTTAATATCTTTATCTACTTCATCTTTGTTGTTGTCATTATCCACATTGAAGAAATCATCTATGTTAAAATCATCATCTTTTTCTTTTTCAACTATTCTAGACAATTCCAGTTCTTCTCTAGCAGAAATTTCAGACTCTGTATCTTTCGATAAAATTGAATTTGTAAGCTCACGATAATTACCATCATATATTCTAACTTTTGGTATACTTAAAATCTCATCTCTAGTCATTATACTTGACACATCTTTTTGGATCGGTAAATATTTTACATCAAATCCTTCATCTTTTATTTTCTTTCTAATCTCATACATTAGCTTTTCTCTTTGTTCTATCGGTGTTCTGTTGTAAATACGATTTAAAGTTTTTTTGCCTTTTACACCAGCTAAATGATTAATGTTTTGATGTTTTATGGTTTTATACTTATCATCTTTGATAGGAAACTTTCCATTAATAAAAAGAATTGCACCTTTATATACAGCAACTTCCTCCGCAGTCATCAAAGGTCTTCCTGAAACACTATGTGATTCTGATACGGAAGATTCTTTACCTCGGGTTTTGTTGTTTGTAGAATACTCAATAGTTGTTTTTCCTATCATATCTGAAATTTTACCTGTTAATGTCGACTTATCTTCACCTCTACTACTACCTGCTCCTAAAAACAATATATAGTTTACGTTAGCCATTATAGCCTCCAAGCCATTTTCACCGTATACGTCTTTGATTTGCACGAAAGATTGGGCAATCATCGTTATCCCTATGTTACGACTACGGTTTGTAGAAATAATTCCTAAATAATCTGGAAGTTTTCCTATATTTGTAAACTCATCAAGCACAATCTGTAAAGGTATAGGAAGCTCCCCATTATCGTAACGTCTTGCCATTTCATACATCTTACTAATTAATTGATAAAACAAAATAGAAACTAAAAAACCTAACGATTTGTCGTTATCTGGTGTGATTATATACAGAATGCATTTTTCTTTTCCGCCGAAATCTTCTAATTTTAATTCATCTTTCAAGGTTAAATTTCTCAAAGCTGGTGATGAGAATTTTGATAGTTTACCTTTTGCAACAGACAACATTGAAGATAATGGCTTTTCAGATTCCTTAGAAAACTCTTGCCATAATCCAAAAGTGTACTGCTGATATTCAAACTCTTTGCTTGTTTTTTGAATATTTTTCTTCATATCTTCTTCTAATTGACGCATCCTGTCTGGAAACTCCCCTTGCTTTGTTGCAGGATCAATAGACCTTATTAAATTTAAAGCCTCCGTTGGGTTTTGCTTTGACCTATCCGTATTTACAAACTTCAAATATGCAAATACACACTTGATTATATCCTTTCCCTTTTCTTCCCAATACTCGTCAGTTCCTTTAGATGATGAATCCTCTTTGTATGAAGCAAGAGCAGAAACTATTTTTGTTATATCTTCGATTGATGAGATATATTCAAAGAAGTTATATCCATCTGAATTGTACCTATCCTCTTCTTTGTCTGCCTCTGTTTGAACGAAGTTTAAAATCTTTATCTTCCAGCCTCTTTCTTCCATATATTTACCAGTAGCTTTCAAAACTCCCCCTTTAGGGTCTACGACAATCTGATTGTAGTCGGATTCTAAAACATTAGGTGTTACAAAAGTCCAAGTCTTACCTGAACCTGAACCCCCAATTACTAAAATGTTATTGTTATCTGCACCGCTAATATCACGATTAACTGATGGCTTTACGTTATTTGTTAAAATAAAGTTATTAGTAACCTTAATTCCGTTTGTTTCGCTTTTTATATCTTTTTCAGTATTATTTAAGCTTTGTACGCTTTCCCATCTTGCCGCTCCATGCTCAATTCCCTTTGTGACATAATCTCTTTTACCAGCATTTCTATAATACCAGATATATATATACATCGATGCCACAAGAACACCAGATAATATAGCTATTAAGTTGAAATATATAAGTGGATGTAGAACGATTAAGCCGAAGAGTTGATAAGGATTATTTAGCAAAAAATCAACCTTACTAAAATATGTTTCCGGAGTTTCTGACAATCCAAAACCAACAATTTGATTTGCAATATAGAAAAAAATGAAAGTAAATAAAACTGTAGTAATAAACCTTGCCTTTCTTTTGCTTTTTTCAGTACTTACATTTTTAACTTTACCACCCTTTAATTCTTGTAACTCAACGTTATTATCTATATATGCAAAAATTATATTAAGGCATGTCATATCAGTTTTTGTAAGCATTTTAGAAGATTTAGAGAATCTGTTGTTTAAAAAGTATATATAACCCTCTAGTTCGTTTTTTATATCAAAGTCTGTAATATCTTCAATAGATACTCTTATTTCGTTAAGTAAATCTAAAAAATTTGATACAAAAATAGGCTCAGAATAACCATCAGTAATGTTTTTACTGTACTTATCTTCAATATCTATCAATTCTTTTTCGATCGATTTTACATCATATTTTCTAAATTTCTTATTTAATTTTTTGTATTCTTTGATAAATTCAATTCTTTTATCGGATATATCCTTTTGCTTATAGCCGATTTCGTTTTGTAAAATTAAAGAATTTAAAAAGCTTTCTAATTTGATAATAACCTGTTTTGTTTTGTAAACATTAATGTTATTTATCCATTTATCAATATAAGTATATACGTTTAATTCTTCATCTATAGATTCTTTTTCTTTTTCTGATTGATCAAAGATTAATGTTATTACTTTATAATCTAGTTTTTCCAGATTCGTTAGTTTCTTCTTTTGTTTTTTTCTTTCTATTGTTTTTTTTCTTATTTCAAGATTATTAAACACTTGTGTGTTATTATATGAAAAATTGATTTTTTCGATTTCTGTTAAAAGATATTTTGAAATATCTTTGTAATTCACACCATTTTCTTCAAAATATGTTTTGAAATCAAATTTGTCCTTGTTATCAGCTATTTTATAATCTGTAATGAAGTTTATTTTAGACTTATCAGTTGACGTTTCAATATAATACTTAAAACTTAAATCCTTTAGGATTATTCGGTCAAGATATTTGACTACATCTAATAACGATAATTTCTTAGAATTAAACTCTGAATTGTTATATAGAAAGTAAATAATATTTGCGTATCTTTCTTGTATTTCATCTTTAAAACAATCTTTCTCTTTGAAATTAGTATATATTTTATCCAAATCAACTGCATTTTTATTTTCAATTGAATACTGACTTATTTGCGACAAGTTTTCCATTATTCATCACCAAAATCTAAATTATTTTCCAAAGACATAGATCTTCTCTCCATTTCTTTTTCTTTTTCTAATGCTAAGCGTAATTCCTTTCCTAGCTCGATTTGTCTTTCTACATCTATTTCTTTTGTAGTTTCTCTTTGTGACGTTTTATAGACATTGTAAATTGAGTTTGCTTTAACTTTACTCAAAACATCAAATCCCTTATCGTGTCTTATTACATCAAACCCCTTTTCTTCAAGATAATAAACTATCTTATCTGTAATAGTTTCATAATAAAAATCATCTTTAACATCGTATTTTTCATCTTTTTTATTTACAATTTCTTCAATCTTTTCTTTAGTAAATAACCACGAATCAGAATTTTCTTTATTAAGAAATCTAACCCTATCTAGTACTTTTACTAAATACGAATCCGTTTCAATTGCTAAGTCATACCCTAAAATGTAGGTTATTAACTCTACATTTTCTCCTAAGTTAATAATATTCTCTGCCAATTTCCTTTTCCTCTATTTCTTTGTATTCATTATTCATTTCCATTTCTTTTTCTCTATTAAATAGCTTGTTATTTGCTTTTTCTATTAACATATTAAACATTTCTTTAACTTTACTAGTGTTAGAAAAAAGTAATTTTTTTAGATACTCGTCATCCTCATCTAAATCAGACAATATTTTAATTTCAAATGCTGAGGATTTTGATATAAAAATCTTTTCTTCCTCTTTGTATCTTCTTCTGTAATCATCAAACGATTCATTCTCTTTTCTTTTAATCTTTAGACTAGCAAACATATTTTTCATATAAAAGTATTTCTCGTGAACAGAAAGAACATTATCTCTTAATGTGCTTAATTTTTTCATATCTTTGCTTTTTAAAATATCTTTAATATTTTCTTTTGGTAATTCTTCTTTAGGTTTTTCATATAATGATTTGATTTCTTTATCTAAATCACTCTTCGTATTAACACCTACTATTACTTTAGAAAGTTTTCTATATCGATCCTTTTCTTGATTTTTTATATATATAATTCCATTTTCTTCCTTTACCTTTAAACCTTTTTCTTTAAAAAGTTCTATTGCATTATTAGCAC
This sequence comes from Finegoldia dalianensis, assembly GCF_046255015.1. Lineage (NCBI taxonomy): Bacteria > Bacillati > Bacillota > Tissierellia > Tissierellales > Peptoniphilaceae > Finegoldia > Finegoldia dalianensis. The sequence goes on along the minus strand of NZ_JBDLBQ010000007.1, from coordinate 92,711 downwards.
TATATGCTTTCTCATAGATAATTGATCGTATTTTAAAATCTAAAATTTCTCTTTTACTGAATTTCTTTTTATCCCTATACTTAAAATTAATATCTATTTCTTTATTCTTACGTTCTAACCTTTCACTCGGTTGATATATCCTATTATTAATCTCGTTCCAAATTAACTCATACATACTTGATAGACCTCTTTCAATACAAACATCATTTAAATTTTTCCTGAGTTTTGATTGTATTGAATATAGTCTCTCGTAATTATTTACTGAATTGTTGTAATAGTTTGATACAATAGTATGCGTATGGATATTACGACCATTAACATGACTTGCCAATACCATTGGCTGATTAGGAAATTCTTCTTTCATAATCTCTTTTGTAATTTCTAAAGCCTCTGTAACGGTTAATTTATCTTGTGGATCAAAAGAACAAATTATACTTAACCCTTCGTTTTTTAATTTGTTTTCATATTCAATTCCATACTTAACAAAACTATCACATGCTATTATTGGAGAACTAACTTTATTTTCTATTTCACATCTTCCACCATTTAATTCGTTTACCAATAGTCCATAATAAGTCTGCTCATCTTTTTCTATGTAATCTAGTGAACTAGATATATCTTTTATTGATCTAACCTTTAAATATGCCATGCGTTATCTCCTCTCTTTATTGTTATACCCACGAAAATATGTGATAGAATATGATTGAAAAAATGAAAAATAATAACCTCGTAACACAATGTTGTTATTTTATTTGTATTTATAGTTGTAATATAGTTGTAATATAGTTGTAGGTCTTCTGTAGTGGTTTAAAACACTAAGTTTAAAGAGGGTCTTAGACGACATTTTGGGTAGAAAAGACGACAAATTGGGTAGGTAAAGACGACAACTTGGGGCATAAAAACGACAAATTGGGTAGGCAAAGACGACATTTTGGGTAATCAAAGACGACAACTTGGGGATAGCGAAATGTGGATAACTTTTTTGTGGATAACTTAATGTTTTCTAATGTATAGACGACAAATGTTTACATACTTCGTCTTTTATGGTATTATGTATTTATAAAAAATAATACTAACAGGAGAAAACTATGGCGAATGAACCGATAATATGGGAACACAGAAATCTAATTGAAAAATTTGAGTATAAACGCTCCGTTAATTTCAACAACAGATTTAATACTGTTCCACTTCGTAATTTTAATGCTACTGAATTAAATATATTAATGTATTTATGCTCTAAGTTGAAAAGACAAAGGGATAAAATTATTGATATTTCTTTCGAAGACATTAAGACATTAACTAAATATGGAAGCAAGGATAAAGAAAGGTTTATAGAAGATTTACAGTCAACAAATAGAAAATTATTAGACTGTAAATTTTCGTACGAAACAGAAGACGATTTAATTGACTTAGTATTATTTACTACATTTAAAATAAGTAAATCACAAGGCAAATTAACCGTAAGAGTTAACGATGACTTTCTATTTCTTCTAAATGATTTTACAGAACAGTTTACTAGATTTGAACTCAATGAGTTCGTTGATCTTAAAAGCAGTTACACAAAAGAGTGCTATAGAAGACTTAAACAATTTAGTGATACAGGACATTGGTATGTTTCCATTGACAGATTTAGATATGAATTAGATATACCAGATTCATATAGAATGTATGATATTGATAGACGTGTTCTAAAGCCAATTAACGAAGAATTATCTGAACTATTTGATTATTTTAAAATTATTAAAAAGAAAAAAGGAAACAAAGTTATAGGTCTTCAATTTGATTTCACCAGAGAAAATAGAGAGAAAAAGAGTAAGCTAGATGCAGATGAAATTATCGAATCATATTTTGATATGCAAGAAGAATTGGAAACACACCCTTCCGGAAATTTCTATCTGGAACATAAGGATGAAATTGAAGAAAATAGAAAAAAATTTTTAAAACTTTTGGAGGATAAGAGTGAATAAAGACAACTTTAAAGATCTACCATTAGGAACAATTATTATGATTAAAAAAGATAACGGATATAAAGATATAGTAAGAATAACTAAAAAAAACACACCTAATCCTTTTGGTGATGATGAAACTATTTATGATTATTATGGCACTGAACCATATCCAGTCTTGATACCGGAACAGCTATATTTTTTCTATAGTGATGATGTTATTGAGATTATTAAATATCCTGAAAATAAAAAACAAATTAATTAAACATATCGACTATTGCTATAATTAGCGATAGTCTTTTTTATTGCTCTTTCAATTTATTTCCCAAAATGTCGTCTGTTAAAAATCAAGTTCCAAAATATCGTTTATACGGATCGAAATAAATCAAATAATGAACAAAAAGCAAAACCAAAAATTATATTCCCCAAAATGTCGTCTATTGAAATTATTGATTCCAAAATGTCGTTTATACGATATGAAATAGATCAAATTATGAATAAAAAGCAAAGATAAAAATTATATTACCCAAAATGTCGTCTGTTAAAAAACGAGTTCCAAAATGTCGTTTATATGATATTAAATAAAATAAAACATGAACAAAAAATAAATCAAAATACTACATTCCTCAAAATGTCGTCTGTTAAAAAACGAGTTCCAAAATGTCGTTTATACAGTATGAAATAAATCAAAAATTGAACAGAAACATAGATATAAAATCACATCACCCAAAATGTCGTCTATAAAAATAACTAGCCCAAAATGTCGCTTATATGGTGTGGAATAAATCAAATAATGAACAGTAATACAGATATAAAATTTCATTTTCCAAAATGTCGTCTTTGAAAAATATTTGTTCCAGAATGTCGTTTATATGATGTGGAATAAGGTAAATAATGAACAAAAAGCAAAACCAAAAATTATATTCCCCAAAATGTCGTCTATTGAAATTATTGATTCCAAAATGTCGCTTATACGGTATGAAAAAAATCAAATTATGAATAAAAAGCAAAGATAAAAATCACATTACCCAAAATGTCGTCTGTTAAAAAACTAGTTCCAAAATGTCGTTTATATGATATTAAATAAAATAAAACATGAACAAAAAATAAATCAAAATACTACATTACCCAAAATGTCGTCTATAAAAATAACTAGCCCAAAATGTCGCTTATATGGTGTGGAATCAATCAAATAATGAACAGTAATACAGATATAAAATTTCATTTTCCAAAATGTCGTCTTTGAAAAATATTTGTTCCAGAATGTCGTTTATATGATGTGGAATAATGTAAATAATGAACAAAAAGCAAAACCAAAAATTATATTACCCAAAATGTCGCATTATGATTTATTGATAAAAAATATTGCTGAAAAACAAATCGAAAAACCCAACAAAAACATCATCTACACCTTACATTATGGCTTAAACAATAATTGCCGTAAAAATAGTGCAAAAAAAGTCTAAAATTATAGGAAAAAACGGGAGATAAAGTATTAACCATATCCCCCAACCAATGAAATAAGAATAGCACAATAGTTATATAAACATTAACTAAGTGTTTTCTTATAATTTAGAAATATCGCAAAAGGGATTATATAAAATTTATATAACACCTTCTTGCTGTACCAAATAGAATAACCAATGAAAAGAGCAAGCATTATATAAATACTTGCTCAATAGTTGTATTAACATTTTAGAATATTTATATCATAACAACTAAACAAGGAAACCATTAGGATTTTCCAATCCTTGTTTATCTCCTTTCTACTAATACTGTTTTTCTTGGTTCTATAAACTCTAATTTCTTACACGATATAGAACCGTTATTTACTTTATTTCCAAACAAATCTCTAATATCGAATTGTCCTGAACTTCTTCTTCCAAATATAAAATATTCTTTATCTTTATATTTTACTTTATCAAATAACCTGAATCCTTTAACCATAAAAGGAGCTTGATTGTTTTTCTTAATTCCACCTTTAAGATAATTTATCTTGTGTATTTGTCTATTATGACACCTTACCTTTTTAAAATAAAAGCTTGTCTCAGATAGCTTAGCATTAAGATTATTTGCAATACAAAAAGCATCAATTTTATGTTCTTTAGGTAGGTTGTTTTCTATCCTTTTATTCTTAGTAATATATCCATAAGTCAAACTTACATCATCATATATCTCTTTTAACCTGTCAAATAAAGTCCAACGCATAATACCCATAAAAGCTGAATCTTTGAAAGATTTTCCTTTCTTAATGTTAAGTTTAATTTTTCCTTTATGATAAGCATTATGACAACTCTCACATAGAGTAATTAAGTTGTTAGGGCTATTACCTCCAGTTTGTCTTGATTCAATATGATGAACATTTAATATAGGGTCTTTGCTTTTTCCTTTGCAATGTTGACAAGTATGATTATCTCTAAACAATACATATTCTCGTATGTTCCAAAATCCTAATTGTTCACCTTGTTGATATTCAACACCTGATATATTAGGGTTTTTAATCTTTTGCATATCAAAACTTGCAACTTCGACAATAATCTTTTTGATTGGAATAATACTACATACATCAGATATTATCTTTAAGTGACTATCAACCTTATGTTTAACACTAGGTGCAAGCCAACCCTTTTTCTTTGATGATACTCTGTTGTTAAAACGTGCTTTTCTGTGTCTTAGTCTATTTCTTCTAGTTCTCCTGCACTCACGTCTTGACGATAGTTTCTTAACTATATCATTACGAAGTTCATACTCTGCTGAAAATATTTCTTTGTCTGTAGTTGAAGCAGATAAACCTATATGTTTAGATCCAGAATCAACTCCCAAAGTTATATTTTGAACATTATTATCTGTTCTATACAGTAGTTTTATTGTGAATGGTGTTCTTTTTACTACCTTAGCTTTCTTATCCCTTAATAGCCTTCTTACCTTACCAAACCTTGTGGTTGGCATTAAGGGTTTATTATCAATATTTAAGACATATACAACCATAAGGTCTCCTTTCTTGAATCTTATGTTTAAAGCTATAAGCCAGCACATAAGAGCTGTAATGTTGCCTTCGACAATGTTATCTTGTAGTTTTATATATGCAACACCGACCACAACCCTTCGGTCTTTTAATCACATATCTTAGAGCAAGGAACTAGGCAAAACATTCCTTGGTAACTATATATTTACAAGTAACGTAGCACATAAGTGCTTAGTCTAATCAACTAGGACTGTCTGTTAAGACAAGCCCCGACTTTAGTCGTGGGGTAGTTGACCTTCTTCTAAGCCATAACGCTCGGTATAATCGATAACTGTATCGATGTTATCAGTTTGTAGAATATATAATTCATCCTCCCAACAGTTTATAGGAACATAATATAAGACTGTATATTTTCTAGGTTTTCTTCTTTTACACACTTTAAGATTTTCGGTATTGATAATATAAAAATCACTCATACAACCATTTGCACAATATACTTCATAATCATTTTTATAAACGTAATCTAATAGTCTGTCAACTTCTTCTGAACTAACTCTTGCTGAAAAATCCTTCATTGTTTATTTCTCCTTTATTTCTTTGTTATGTATGTAATATAGCGACAAATCAAGCAGCAGTAACTAGATATTATTTCTGCTGCTGTACCCTATTTTAGGAGGGAAGATAGAACAAGGTTTATATAAATCCTTGTCCTATCTTAATTAACATTTTTAAATTTAAATATCAGTAATATTAATAAGGTCTTTTTCTGCTTTTTCTAATTTCGCTTTTAACTCATCTATTTCTTCGCTTAATTCAATTGCTTCTCCAAATGAATCCGAATAGTATCTATCAAGTTCTTTTTCTTTTATTTCGTTCTTTAATTCTTTGATTTTTCTTAGTGTATTATCTACTACTATTTCTAATTCCTTTACAGGTTTTGTTAAGTTGTCTATCATTGTCTTCTCTCCTTTATTTGTTGTTTTGTTATGTATGTAATATATCGGTATAACGGGTAACCAAGACATATTAATTTTTCTGATCCTTGTACCATCATATAGGAGGGAAGATAAAGCTAGGATATAATAATCCCAACCCTATCTTAACTAAAATTTTTATATATCTTTTACTAATTCATTTAAAATAAATGATACAATCTCTATATTATATTCGTCTAATTCACTATAAGAATAAAGACATTCACCCATGAAATTAGAAACAAAAATTCGAACATTATCTTGTATTTCAATATCATTGTGATTATCTTCTTCGATATATATTCGTGTAAGTGGTTTTAAATGATTATCATGTTTTTCTTCATCATAATATTCACCGAAATCATATTCTAAATAGATTTCATAATATTCTCCATTAAACAAAAGCCTATCTATTAAAGTTTTTTTAATTTTACTATAATCATTGTTTAAAGTTTTATGAATTAATCTCACAACCTCTTCTTGAAGATTTAATATATCTTGTTTTATTATGCTATTCATTATTGATTTTTCTATTCTAGTTATCATTGTTTTCTCTCCTTTATCTTTTTCTTATGTATGTAATATATCGACAATATCATAAACCTTTAGTATTTATCCTATCTTGTATTTGTACCATATATAGGAGGGAAGATAGAGTTGGGTTTATTGTAACCCCGCCCTATCTTAATTAATATTTTTATAATTCTTTTACTAGTTCTTGTAAAATATTTAATATAATATCTGTATTATCGTCAGTTAATTCATCGGAAGAATAAAGTTTACCTATAACAGAATTAAAAGAAAATATTAAGCTATTATTTTGTTTTATAGACACATCAGTAAATTGTTGGATATAATCACAACCATTTGTTTCATCATAGAAGGTTTCAGGCAAACATTCTAAATAAATATCATAAGTTATACCATCATAATAAACTTCATCTATTAAAGTTTTCTCAACGTCTCGATCCTTTAAAGTTTTATAAATTAATTCAACAATCTCTTCTTGAAGATTTAATATATCTTGTTTTATTACGCTATCCTTTACTGCTTTTTCTATTCTTGTTGTCATTGTTTTTTTCTCCTTTATCTCTTTGTTATGTATGTAATATATCTGGAACAACGAAAGCCCTTGCTAATTATTTTATCCAGCCAATGTACCAATGTAGGTAGAAATAAATCTACCTACATTCGAACAATTCTTCTATATAGTCATCTAAAGTTTCTAACAACTCAAACTTATCATCTAAGCCTAAAGAATCTAAATAATATTCTAAATTTTCTATAATTTTTGTTCCTCCCCAATAACCCTCAACAACATTGTCATAAGTGTTAATATAAATATTAGGGCCACCAAAAGCTATTTGATAACACGCACCAAAGAAAGTCTTATTTAAATCTGACAAAACTTTTATATCAAATATATCGTCTGTTATAAAATAATCCTCATCATAATTTTCGCCGTCATAATCAAAAGCCTTTTCTAAATCTTGAAAAAATCCTTCAACATTATTTTTCAAAGCATCTTCTAATAATTGTTCATCTCTAGTTTTTAAATCTTCCATTGTTTCTCTCCTTTATTCGTTGTTTTCTTATGTATGTAATATATCGATATAACGTATAATCAAAACAAGTTAATTATTCTGATTATTGTACCATCGTATAGGAGGCAAGGTAGAGCAAGGGCGTAAAAAGCAGCCTCACTCTACCTTTATTTTTGTAAAATATTAACCAATGTTTATATAACCATTATTTACTGCTAGTGCTTTAAGTTGTTTTAATTCTTTTAACTTAACAAAAATTGTTAAGTCAGAAGTAAAAGTATTTTCGTTATAAGTTTTGTTATCATGATTGATAGCTACATGATATGAATTTCCGTTTTTGTTTGTATTAGTTTTGTATAAGATTGTCATTGTTTTTCTCTCCTTTATTTGTCGTTTTGTTATGTATGTAATATATCGGTATAAAGGATAATCAAAACATGTTAATTTTTCTGAACCCTGTACCTAAATAAAGAAGAGAGGGGGAAATTCCCCTCTCGTTATAAACCTATTTGAGTAATGCTTGTATATCGTCACACAATTTATCTTTTAGTGATTTTTTAAGGGTCATTAAACCTAATCTAATTTCTCGCATTTGCTTATAATCAAATTCTTCTTTAGCATAGAAATTAACATCAAAATCTTCTTCTAAACCAAGTCTAATTTCCTCCATTTGAAATTCATCAAAATTCGACTTAGCATAGATACTAATATCAACATTACCCTTTAAGCCTAATAAAATTTGTTCCATTTGACCCATACCAAATTCGGGTTTTGCATAAGCACTAACATCAATACCTTCTTCTAAACCAAATCTAATTGGATCCATTTGAGCACTATCAAATTCAGGTTTTGCGTACACACTAACATCAAGCCCTTCTTCTAATCCTAATCTTATCTGTGTCATTTGCCAACAATCAAACTCAGACTTAGCATAAATACTAACATCAACGCCATTCTCTAAACCTTTTTTGATTTCCTTTAATTGATACTCATCAAATACTGATAAATCTAATTTCGTCATAATATACTCTCCTTTATTTGTTGTTTTCTTATGTATGTAATATATCGGCATAGTAGGTAATCATAGTAAGTTAATTTTTCTGACCATGTACCAAAATAAAGAAGAGAGGGGAAAATCCCCCTCTCGTTATAAGCTTGTTAGAATGGCAAATCTTCATCAAATGCCATATCATCCATGCCAAAATCATCATCAAACGGTTGATTGTTTTGTTGGTTATTTGCTGGTTGATAACCTTGATTGTTGCTTTGTTGGTTATTGCTATCAATGAAATCAAATTGTTCAACAACAACATCAGTTGTATAAACTGTTTGACCTTGTTTGTTTTGATAAGAACCTGTTTGCAATCTTCCAGATAATGACACCCTCATACCCTTTGATACATATTGGGCTATAGTTTCAGCTTGTTTGCCAAAAGCAATACAACTAATGAAATCAGCTGTAGGTTGATTATTAGCCTCAGCTTGTTGTCTTTTATCCTTAGTTAATCTTCTGTTAATAGCTACAGTGAATCTACCAATAGCCATTTGTGATTGAGTGTATCTCAATTCTACATCCCTTGTTAATCTTCCCATTAAAACTACATTATTCATAATTTACACTCCTTTATTTTTTATTTTTCTTATGCATGAATTTATAAAACGTTCCAGAAAGAAGGCTAAGTTGTTAGCTTAGCAAATCTTTATAATTGGTCTAGTATCTTTTCAACTATCTCTGGATTTACGACATCTTCCCATATTAGGAAACCTTCTGTTGAATAACCATCATAAATTAATTCATCATTATCTTTGATTTTTACATTTGTTGCGTTTATTATTTGTATACCTTGGCCACCAGTTAATATAAAATCTTCATTTTCTTTCCTTGTTACATCATATGTTTTCCCGTTTACTGTTATTTTAAGCTCTTCCATTGTTTACTCTCCTTTATTTGTTGTTTTCTTATGTATGTAATATATCGGTATAATGTGTAATCCAAACAAGTTAATCATTCCGATCTTAGTACCAAACATTATAAAAAAATGGAGCAAATTTTTACAACTTGCTCCAAAATTTACATAACTATTTTTCTAATATTCTCTAATAAGGCCTCCAAAAGCATTTCTAAAACCAATTGACCCAAATTCTGAAAACTCTGGACAATCAAGATTGTATACATAACAATTAGAAATTCCGTTTTCTAAATCTTCAACATCCAAATTCCATTCGTCAACATCATCTGATACATAAAACAAAGCTTGTACTTTACCAAACTCTGTATTGTTTTCTATAATGCTATAAACAACAGCGTTATATTTTTCTTCGAACTCTTGAACTCTTTTTTCATCGTCATTGTCAATCCAATATAAACCACCTCTTATTGACTTTGAAATCGTACCCTCTTCTTTAAATTCTCTTATAGTTTCGGTATAAATCTTTATAAGGCTCATTCTTTTTATAGCCTCATTTATTTGCAATTGTTTTAAATCTTCCATTGTTTCTCTCCTTTATTTGTTGTTTTCTTATGTATGTAATATATCGGTATAACGGGTAATCAAGACAAGTTAATTTTTCTGATCCTTGTACCAAAAAGGACAGACAATATTATTTGCCTGCCCTACAAAATTAATTCAATGTTAACATATAAGATTTAACTACTTCTTCTTGTTCTATAACCTCACCGTTTTTTAAATAATCTATAAAAACATCACGAATCATGTCACAAATATTATCAAACGCTTTTACAAGCTCTACTCTATCTTTTAGTTCGTCATCAGACCAATCCTCGAAGTAATCTTTATCTGAACTGTCGATTGCACGCCCTGGATAAACTACAACATCACCATCGACTTTTTCTCCATAATATAGTACCAGATATCCACCAGAACGACCGTTGAAGCCTATATCATACCCGTAGGTTTCTTTAAACTGAGATATAATAAAATTGAAATCATCATACATTTCACCACAAATAATTTCATCACCACAAATAATTTCATAAGCAAAATCTAAATCCTTTGAATCAAGACCTAGATTATATAACTTAACATTATTTGCGTATGAATTGCTGCGATTCCATGAGTGTAAATTATAATAACGATAATGATTAGTTAAAAATTCTATCATATTCTCTCTGCTGTTTGTGTTTACATCACATTCAAAAAATCTTTCCATTGTTTTCTCTCCTTTATTTGTTGTTTTCTTATGTATGTAATATATCGGTATAACGTGTAATCAAAACATGTTAATTTTTCTGAACCCTGTACCAAAAAGGCGAGATACTTTTCTCGCCTAAATTTCTTATACAGTTCTTCCGATTATTCTTTTTGCCTCTCTTCCAAGCTCACTCCATTTGCAATATTGATTTCTTCCACCATGCCAATCATGGTCGTGTTCCATAGTTCTAATTAGAATTTTATCTATATCAAAAAATCTGACATCACTTTGTGAAACATAAACATAATTATTTCCATCTGATAACACAGCTGAAAAACAATAATGGTTTTTATTGAACGAGTGTAAACACAAGCCATTTTCTTTTGCCATGTTTTCCAAATCGTTTTTAGAATCTTTTTCAAAGGCTTTGTAATCACTTCCTGTGCTAGAACCTGTAGAAAACGTGTGGTTTTTCCAATTATTTTTATCTCTTTTTAATATCATTGTTTCTCTCCTTTATTTGTCGTTTTGTTATGTATGTAATATATCGATAAAACAAGCAGTAGTAACTAGCTACTATTTCCCGCTGCTTGTACCAACAAGAAAAGGCTACAATTAAGCAGCCTTTTCAACCTTGGATTTAGATGTTATTAATGTAACAGCTTGGATAGCTTGTTCTACTGCTGCTGCTAACATGTCAACTTTTTTGTCATCTTCTATAAGGCTCAACCAACCTTTTATATAAATCAATGAATTGTTATATAATTTTTCATCAACATTTACATTAAAATATTTCGCAAGAATTATAGAACCTAATTCTGCAATTAATTCTTCCGTTGAATGAAGGTCATAATCCAAATCATAGTTTTCTAAATTCCTGTTTAGTCTGCTCTTGTGACCTGTTGCGTGTGTCAATTCGTGGAAAAATGTCTTTAGATAATGTTCATAACTAGAAGTTAGTTGAGATAATTTAGGCATATAAATACAATCATCATCTAGATTATAGTGTGCGGTGTTTATAGCTTGATTTTTAACCAGAACGCCGATGTTACTTGCTATTGCATTAATATCTATGTCGTTAGTTATTTCAACCTTTATGTCTTTAATTTCTTCTAAGCCTTCTATATCGTCACCGTTAAAAACTGTAAAATATTTTTTATAACTTTGTAATAAGCCCTTGCGGTCTAATTCTCTAATCAATTCAACATCATTCAATTCTTCTCTAGTTAAATTTCTTTTCAAATCTTTTCTATAAGTATTTACATAATTTAAGCAAGTACCTTTTGAGCCTTTTTTAAGTTTTAAACCTAGTTTTTTAATTTGATTAAATGTTAAGTATCTATTATCTGAATAATTAGATAACATTTGTGAAAGCATTAATATAATAATATTTTTACCAGTATATTCTTTATTAGTAGTTGGATTATGAAAACCAATAAAACCCTTATTCCAGTTATTAATATCGATATCATCATTTTCTAAAACCTTAATTAACTTTTCTGCAATATTTTTGTATTCCTTTTTATTATCAAATTTAGTAGTCATTGTTTTTCTCTCCTTTATTTGTCGTTTTGTTATGTATGTAATATAGCGGTATTGTTGAAAGTATTAGGTAAATACTTTATCCACCTAATGTACCGACAAACAAAAAAATAAAGGAGAAGGGATAAATTATCCCCTCTCCGTGTATAAATCTTTAGTTAATTCTCTATTTATCTGACTACTGGCACGACTTTAGTTGTGGGGTAGTCAGAATGTATATAAGCGAGGGATAAAACCTTCTCTTATGTCTTAGACAAACTCAAAGTTGATTCGTGATTCAAAACCAAAATACTTTCTCTGAGGATCATCTTTATCATAATTAAAACGATCAAGAAAATCATGGATACTATTGAAAACCGAATGACCCTTCTTGTTCAATATTCCCATTCCCGATAAATAGTTACTTATTATATCTAAATTATCATCTGCACAATCTATATTCAACGTATCTATTAAGGATTGTTTCATACTTTCAGCTAATTCGTAATAAGTGAAAGCACGATAATCATGCTCTTTAAAGAAAAGTCTCACATAAATACGATTACAACAAGTTCTTCTAGTTCTAACTGATATTTTCACATCAGGGTACTTATCCATAATATCTTTCTTCAAAAGTTTTGCAACATCTTTTAATTCTAATCCTCCAGCCTTTGTTGTCCTTAAAATTCTCTCTATTTCCAGCCTCTTCTCTCTCATTTGTTCATAATCTAGTTCTGGGTTGGCATAAGAACTCACATCAATCATCTTTTCTAAGCCTAATCTTATTTGTTCCATTTGGTCACGTTTAAACTCTGGTTTTGCATACCAGCTCACATCAAGCCCTTGTTTAAGCCCTACCCTAACCTGAGACATTTGTCTCCAATCAAACTCTGGTTTTGCATACCAACTAACATCAACTGTCTTACTTGATTCAAATATTTTCTCTAAACCTAATTTTATTTGTTTCATTTGTTCTGAATCAAATTCGGGCTTTGCATACCAGCTCACATCAATCTTTTGCACTAATCCAGACCTAATATAATACATTTGTCTATCACTAAACTCAGGTTTGGCATATATACTCACATCAAGCCCTCGCTCTAATCCTAACCTTATTTGTTCCATTTGTCTCCAATCAAACTCTGACCTTGCATATACACTAACATCAAGCCCTTGTTCAAGCCCTATTTTCACTTGTTCTTGTTGGCGACTGTCAAATTGTGACATATCTATTTGTTTCATAATATCCCCCTAGTTATCATAAGACAAAAACTTTCTCATACTTAAGACACTTTCCTGTTCTGGTTTTAATGAAACAATAAAACTATCCAATAATTTTATATTAAGGATTTCAGAACATTCTGATAAATTTCTATAAACCTTTATATCTTCAGCGGATGGTGTAGTATCTCCTGATGGGTGATTATGTGCAATCATAACGAAAGCGGCACCTGATATAACAGCTTTCCTGAAAACCTCCCTAGGATGAGCTAGAGACTGATTAATAGTACCTATAGAAATAAGATCAATACCTATAAGTTTCAACTTTGAATCAAACAATAAAGAAATAAATCTCTCCTTCTCGTCATTATATAACGAAAAGTAATTAATTAATAATTCTGTTAATTTTGATGAAGAATTGTTTTCTGTCTGTGTAGACTTAATAATATCATCCTTAATCAAAGCCTCTCTCCCATCATATTTCACTGGCGTTTCTTTCACAACTAATTCAATCTCTTTTAATTTCATAATCCACTCTCCCTTATTTTTATTATGTATGTAATATATCGAGATTACCAGCAGCAGTAATTGATAAACAAGCTTTTTCTGTACCTATATAAGAGAAAAAGGGATATAGCTATAAAGCCATATCCCACCAATGAAAGCATTTTATAAGTCTTCGAAAGCATTATTGAAATTATCAACAAATATTTCGAAAAATCTATCAAACGAAAGCCAAGTGTCTAAATCTTCTAGAAAGCTTTCTTTATCCTTTATAATATCGAATAAGTTATCTTTGTATATTTCTAAATCAAGCTCTTCATAATTATCTATAGATTTCGACTTAGCTTTTTCTATTTCTTCTTCTGTCGCATATTCTTCTAACTCACCTACGCTCCAGTAATCATCAAATTGCGAAACAGCTTCTGCTCTTGGATTTTTCCAAAAGCATACTTCATTTTCAGCAAATGTATTAACACAGCTTGGATATATGATTATGTTCATAAACTCAGTATCTGCAACCATATTCCAGCCCCTGTCATCAAAAACATCGTTCTTCAAAAATTCCAAAAGACCTTCTTTAAGCTCTTTTCCTTCAAACGTATATCTATTATAATCTTTAATCACTTTTACACCTCTAAAGACTTATCCAAGTCTTTGATTTTAATATGAATTTCCATGTCCTGATCGATATCAAACCAGATATTGTCGTTTTCACAGTCCATCAAATCTTTATGAAGTTTTTCATCATAATTAAAAGTGCAGTCAGCACCTTCGTCACCGCTATTGAATTTGTTTTTTTCTAAAACAATTTCTATCGCTTCTTTTAATCTCATTTTTTATCTCCTAAATTTTTAATATATTTTTGCTTATGTATATATTAACACAGGGAAGAAAAGACCTTCCCTATTGTTAATATAATATCTCAGTGAACATCAAGTTTAAAATAACCATCGTTGCAATCATACCAAAAAAAGATAAAGATATTAAAATACCATCTACTAACAGTTTAGCATTTTCAACCTCTTCTTTCTCTCTCTTTGCTCTTTTTGTACATCGTTGTTTGTAATTCAAATAGTTTTCCATTGTTTTTTCTCCTTTATTTGTTGTTTTCTTATGTATGTAATATATCGGCATAGCAGGTAATCATAGAAAGTTAATTTTTCTAATCCCTGTACCTAAATAAAGAAGAGAGGGGAAAACCCCCTCTCGTTATAAGCTTATTAGAATGGCAACTCATCATTGAAATCCATAGCATCCATGCCAAAATCATCTGGAGCTTGTTGTTGAACTCCATTTGCTTGTTGATTAGCTGGTTGATAACCTTGATTATTATTCGCTTGGTTGTTGCTATCAATGAAATCAAATTGTTCAACAACAACATCAGTTGTATAAACCGTTTGACCTTGTTTGTTTTGATAAGAACCTGTTTGTAATCTTCCAGATAATGATACCCTCATACCCTTTGACACATATTGGGCTATAGTTTCGGCTTGTTTTCCAAACGCAACACAACTGATGAAATCAGCTGTAGGTTGGTTATTAGCCTCAGCTTGTTGTCTCTTATCCTTAGTTAATCTTCTGTTAATAGCTACAGTAAATCTACCAATTGCTACTTGTGATTGAGTGTATCTCAATTCTACATCCCTTGTTAATCTTCCCATTAAAGTTACATTATTCATAATATACTCTCCTTTATTTGTTGTTTTCTTATGTATGTAATATATCGGTGTAATGTGTAATCCAAACAAGTTAATCATTCCGATCCTTGTACCTAAAAAAGGGAGAAATGAATCTCCCTCTTATGATATCGTGAAATCTTCTGACCAAAATTCTCCACCTAATCCATATACTACGTCTATATCATAACCATAATTGATTAAATCACCACTAAAATTAAATTCTTCGAAATAGTCTTTTTTAACCTCAAAACTAAATGGCTTTTCTAATTCTATTTCTAAACAACTTCCGCCACCACAAACTGCATCATATAATCCTAATGTTGTGTTTTCATCAACGCTAATCTTTTTACCTGTATTATAAACATCGAAAAATTCGTTTAAATTCATTCTTGTTAGAACGGTTAACATACATCTATCAGAACTTAAGTCTTTCAATTCTTCTATAAATGATTTTAAAAATTTGCTATTTTCTATAAGTGAATCATTTCTCAAATCTTCTAACTTATATCCTTGTGATGAAAAAAGCTCTGTAAGTATTGGACTAATAGGTTCATTAACTCTATCTTCTTCATCTTCGAAAATATCAGCAAGATTATAATAAAGTTGGCTACCTTCAGAATTAAGGTTATCTTGTTGACTTGGGAAGAAATAAGCGTTTAATGAAGTGCTATTTAACAATTCATCAATATTATAATCAACATTTTCACTCATTAAGTAATAAACTTCATCATCTGCGAAATCTTCTTCTGTGAATCCTTCAAACTCTTTTAAAGTTAATAAATAATCAATATAAGACCTTATACAATTATCATCAACACTATCGAATAGAAAATCTTCATATATTTCATCTACTAGGCTATCTTTACTGAAGTTATCTAATTTATAACTTGATAGAAAAACTCTATCTCTGTAATCTATATACACCTCTGGAACGTTACCGTTTTCTATTTCTTTTTTAACTAATTCCGTTAATTTTACTGTCTTAATCATTGCTTTACTCTCCTTTATTTGTTGTTTTCTTATGTATGTAATATAGCAAAATTAAAGGCAACAGGAACTAGTTACTATTTCCGATCACTGTACCTACAATCCAGGAAAAAAAGATAGCCCCGAGGTTATAAAGTCTCGGGGTTTGCTATGGTTATTTTTGATTTATTACACACAAAATCAATGCTTAACCTTTGGATTGTATTTTACAAAATCGCTTAGCTTTATGCTGTATTCGGTATGCTTTCCATTTTTCTTAACAATTTTAATTCTTTCTTCTATCTTTTCCCTAATATCATTTGGAATATTTCTACAAGATAGTTTGCTTATGTTTATTGTATTATCTAATTCTATTCTATATGATTTTGAACAATCTATAAAAGAATCGGCTCTCAAATTACACTTACTTTTTAGATCACCTACCAACAAAAAACATAGTGGATTCACTTTAGACCCACTATAAAACACCTTGTATTCTTTTCCTAACACTGATGATATCGAATATAGAACAATAGAATTACAATCAAAAAATCCTACAAAATGTTGATGTGCTACCAACGTTTTTGTAGGATCATTTGGATATATTAGTTTGCAAATTAGAATATCCATTATGAAAAAACCAACTCCCCGTCTATCATTTCTATAAAAGCAGGAGAATTTATACTGTTAATTGTTTGAAGTATATTTAATATGTCATCCGTTAATTCTAGGTTATCCTTGAAATAAATATATTTATTGCCATTTACTCTTTCTATTGCGATGTTATTGAAGTCATAATATTTATATATATTGTATAAATCTAGCATATACTTTTTCACATCTTGTGAAATGTTTTTGAAATCAATTAAACCTTTTTCTTCAACATCTTTCCATATATTATGAGTATGTGATTCCTCTGTTAGCTCTTTTGAAGAATAATCAGCGTATACAAAATTAATGATTTCTAATACCTGTAATGTCTTCTTATCAGTTATAGAAGGGAGACTTTTAACTAATTCAAATAGGCTATTATCTTTATATTCGTTATATATGCTTTCTATAACTGGCCCCTTTTCCCACTTTTCAAAATTATCACTCATAAGTTCTTTTCCAAAAACACTAAAATACATAAGATTTGAAAAATACAATAACTTATTTAATTTTAGATTTCCGTCAAAATTGCCTTTTAATAGATTTGGATTCTTGTTTAAAAACCACTTTGAAAAATCAATAGCTCTCATAAAAACACCTCCATTTTAGAAAAAGAGCTTCAATGACACAATCATGAAGCTCTTTCTTATTAATTCCTCTTTCTCTTAGCCTTATTATATCACACATATTGTGAAAATCAATCAAAATTATTGTACATTTGAACAAACTCTTTTGAAAACTTTATTTTAGTATCTTTGATTTTATAAAATTCTACAACATTGTTACAAAAATCTATTGAAACCCTTTTGTTATTGGCGAATGCTGTTTCTATTTTACTAATCGCTATATCTAAAACTTCTTTAGCAGTTGCAATATCCGTAGCTTTCCCTATATTCGATAAATAATAGATATATGCTAGAGAACTTCTTGCTTTTAGATAATCTATCTTAGTCTTTTTTTCCCAATCAACATAAAATATTCCAACCTTATATCTGGAAATGCCATAGAATGTATCTTTTTCTATTTTGTCACCCAAAACTTTTTTTAATGATTTTAGTAAATTTTTATTAACCTCTTGAACAATAATGTTTGCGACTTTTTCTGCGTTTTCGACCATTTCCTTTTCAGAAAATTCAATCTCATAAAGCCAATCAAAGCAATCAGAACGATCTATTATTATATCTATGCCATAACGAGAGTCTAATTCAATAAACAAATCTTGTTCAAGATAATGAATAAATCCGTTCCACAAATTCTTATTTAATGATTTTTCTCTTTTAGCTAATTCTTCTCTATCCCACTCTACACGAGATTCTTTAATATAAAGTATTGAAAAACCTTCTTCAAGAATTTGTTTGTTTTTGTTGAATTCTGAATCTTTCGCTAACCTATCTTTGATTTCCAAAATCTTTGCCAATGCTTTTTCGTTTTCTTCTTGCTGTTTTTTATCTTTTCTTATTATTTCTCTTTGCAAATATTCATAATTTAACGTTTTAACAAACGTTTCAGAATATTTTTGCCCTTTGTACTTAGACAAATTTTCTAAAAAATAATCTAACTGTTCTTTTGTGTAACTCAATGCTTCTATCATAATATAATCTCCTTTATTTGTTGTTTTCTTATGTATGTAATATATCGTTACTATCGGCAGCAGAAATAAGATACCAGATTCCTGCTGCTGTACCACCCACAAAAAAGGCTTCCAAAAATGTTTCGAAAGCCTTTATGGATAGTATTATAAATCTTCTTGTCGCACATCTATGTTGAAAATAACGTTATAATCCTCATCATTTTCATCAGACCAAACCAAAACCTCGATTGAATCACTTGATTGGTCTTGATTATCTGAAAGCCTTATGGTTGTTAAGTCCTGAATGAACTCATCATTATTATCAACTAGATACACATTGATAGCGTTGTTAATACCATCTTGAAATCTTTCTACCTCTAGTTTGAGACTATCAGAAATTTTTAAGGTCATATAAGTGTTACTACCTTTTTGCACAACGCCCGTTATCTCGTCAAATTCTATCTGTGATATTCTATCGTTTATTATTGTTTTTATATCTTGTAAAATATCAACTCTGTCTATTTTTTCTATATCTTCTTTTTTAATATTCACACCTATTTCTCCTTATATAATTAATAACTTCTTCAACATTGTTCCAATTTTTCATAAAAGTTTCAAAATCATCGAAAGATATAATCGCACCTTCTCTCTCATATTCTAGCCATAAATCGTAACTTGCCGTATTCCAAACAGTTTCAACTAGTTCGGGGCAATAGTTATTAGTTACTAAATCCTCAACCTCAAGGTCTTCCAAATTTTCTATATCCGAAAAAATCGTGACATTAGTAGCTCGTTCTTGAATGAAAATTCCGTTATCCAATAAATCCTTAATCGTTAACATAATATCCTCTCCTTTATCTCTTTGTTATATGTAATATATCGACAAATAACAATACCACTCAAAACTATTAATCTAACTGATGTACCAAAATAAAAAACAATGGAGAAGGGATAAATTATCCCCTCTCCAAAGCTGTCTCTAGTTCTAGTCTAATTTCATACATTTGCAATAAACCAAACTCTGGGTTTGCATATACACTAACATCAACACAACTTTCAAGCCCTAATCTAATCTGCTTCATTTGGTCTGTATCAAAATCTTGATTTACGTATAAGCTCACATCAACACCATTTTCAAGCCCAAGTCTAATTTCATACATTTGCTCATCATCAAACTCTGGGTCTGCATACCAGCTCACATCAACGCCGTTTTCAAGACCTAGCCTAATTTCATACATTTGAACTTCATTAAACTCTGGGTATGTATACCTGCTAACTTTGACACGACTTTCAAGACCTAGCCTAATTTCGTACATTTGCCAATTATCAAATTCCAGCTTGGCATAAGCACTCACGTCAAGCCCTTGTTCAAGCCCTAGTCTAATCTCTTGCATTTGCCAATTATCAAATTCGGGGTTGGCATAAACACCCACATCAAGCTCCTTTTCTAGCCCCAACCTAATCTGTTCCATTTGCTCATCATTGAATAGCGATAAATCTAGCTTATCCATAATATCCTCTCCTTTATCTCTTTGTTATATGTAATATATCGACAAATAACAATACCACTCAGAACTATTAATCTAACTGATGTACCAAAATAAAAAACAAAAGAGAAGGGATAAACCATCCCCTCTCCGTACTAGCCATTAATCAATTGTATTATTTCGTTTAACAACTTGAATCTTTCAGAACCTGTATCAAAAATATTAACCCTTGTAACATTAGCTTGTTTGATACTCTCATCTGCACTAAGCCCACTCTCTAACCATTGTCTAATTAGATACATTTTAAAAGGAACAAACTCAGGCTTTGCATAAGCACTCACATCAATATCAAATCCGAATTCCAATCCGAACCTTATTTCTCGCATTTGTTCATAATCAAAAACAGGTTTTGCATATATACTAACATCAAGCCCTTTCTCTAACCCTACCCTTATTTCTCGCATTTGTTCAAAATCAAACTCTGGGTTTGCGTATAAGCTAACGTCAATCTTGTGGTCAAAACCTACTCTTATTTGTTGCATTTGTTCACCTTCAAATTCAGGCTTTGCATATACACTAATATCATATCCACGTTCCAATCCTACTCTGATTTCTCTCATTTGGTTTTTATCAAATTCAGGCTTAGTATATACGCTAACATCAAGCTCTTTTTCTAACCCTAACTTAATTTCACTTAATTGCCATACATCGAAATCTAATAAATCTGACTTTTCTATCATTGCTTCTCTCCTTTATCTCTTTGTTATATGTAATATATCGATATTGTTGGTAGCTCACTGCACCCACATAAAAAGGCTTCCGAAAATATTTGAGAAGCCTTTATGAATAGTTTTACCAATCTTCTACCACCTCACCAAACTCGTCTACCTCACCAACAAATGTAAAATTAGTGAATAAAGAGTTGGTAAATAAATCTTTCATGCTTTTTTCACATTTTTCAGTCGCCTCGTCATAGGAATTTGCACTTATATCTAGTTCACAAAAACCTGACACTTCAAAACGATACATTTTATTTGTTTTGACTTGTGAATTATCTACTGGCTGTCTTAATTTTTCAACATCATTAAAAACATCACGAATAAGTTTATCAACGTCTTCTAAATCTCTGTTCATATACGCTTGATTAAGCTTATTTTGAATTTCAGTTATTAACTTTTCTCTATTCATTTGACTTCCCCTTTATCTTTTTGTTATATGTAATATATCGACAAATAACAATACCACACAAAACTATTAACCCAATTAATGTACCAAAATAAAAACTTACACCGTACAAGACAGAAAATCTGTCCTATACGGTGTAACCTCTTAGCTTTCAACCATAACTGAATCTAAGATATTTTCAACAACCCATGAAACATCTTCGCCATTATCACAAAAACGTATTTCATTATCCTTAAAAAGTTCTAAAAGCTCTTCGCAAGACATTTCTAGTAGTTTGTTATACGCTTTTTTAAATATTTCATTATCTTGATATTCTAAATCTTCTTTTAGAAATTTTTTGAAATTTTTTACACCGTATTTTGTATATGTGTCAAAAGCATTGTCATAAACAAAAAAGGTTTCTAAATTTCCAGCAGTTATATATATTGGATAACTTTCCTCAAAGATAAATTCTGTTTTTAATTTATCATCTTCGTATATCGCTCGTATTGTTATATTTCCTTCTTCGAACAATTCACATCCTGGCTCATAATCTGTATAATCAAAATCGAAAATTAAACCTGAAATGTTTTCTAATTCTTGTTTTGAAAAATTATCCAAGTTAAAATCAAAATAATCATTTAAAGTTGTACATAAAGAACATCTTCCAGTTGTTGCAAAATCTAATGGCTTGTCAAATTCAAGTTCGTCTTCTGATATGTTCAAATTACCATAATAGAATGTGTTAATTTGTTCAAAAATTTTCTTCAAAAGTTCTAAAGACATTTCTTTGCCTTCTTTTTTAATTGTTACGTTCCCAAATGCATCTGATAAGTTTGCCATAATTTACTCTCCTTTATTTGTTGTTTTGTTATGTATGTAATATATCGACAAATCACAAGTAGCTTAATTATTAATCACGCTAAACGATGTACCTATACACACAAACAAAAAGCTAGTTTATGCCAACCTCTTTCCAAACTTATTTAAAAAACTATATACAAAACCAAGGCAAAAAAAACCCCTAATTCCTCCTAATGCAGTTGCTCAGAAGAGGAGTGCGGGGCTATTAATTCAAAATCTATGCTATATTATGTTATAATTCAGACTTAACAACGTTTAATACATTTTCTAGGATATCTCGTGGAACTTTTTCAACTAGCTTATAGCCTCTGCTTGCTAAATCCAATGATTTAATATGTTCGCACAGTATTACACCTGTTGTTTGAGTTCTATTATCTAATTCTATATGCAAAGGAAACCTATTGTTTGTATTAGTTATAGGACAAGCAATTACAAGATTCGTTTTTCTGTTAAAAAAATTATTGCTTATTACTAATGCTGGTCTATATCCCGCTTGTTCATGCCCTTTAGTTGGATTTAAGTTTATTTTTATTATATCGCCTTGATCTACCATACTTCTTTTCCTACACTTTCTCCCCAATCAATGTCTTCTTTTATATATTCTCCTTTAAAATCTTTAAATAAATCCTCTATACTAATTTCATCACAATATGAATTTTCAATTATTAACTTGTTATCCTCAATTCTTAAATTTAAAGAATCATCATCTTTCCAATTTAAAACATCTAAAATTGACCTTGAAATTCGTAAACCTTGAGAATTTCCCCACTTAGATAACTTAACTTGCATAATAACCTCCAAATATTAATCTTTAACGTATATACATAGTATATACTATTTAACAGATATCTTCAAGAGTGAATTTCTCGAAAAAAACAAGATATTAGGAAAAAAAATTAAGCAATAATCGAGGAAACCTTCCCCAATTATTGCTTGTCTATTTTCGCTAACAATTTGAATATATTTTTATTCCCCAAAATGTCGTCTAATACATAGAGAAAACCTTCGTTATCATGTTGCAAAATTCTTGCGAAATTGCCTTTAGAAACATATTTTACTCTTTCCTCGTTGTTTTCCGTATAATACACTCTTATTTTGCCATCAGAGTTTACGGATAAATGATCTTTTTCGATTATAAAATCAATTATAACGCCAATATTCTCAAACCAAGTCAAAGTATTATCGACCTCTTTCGCAAAACTTTCGAAATTATTCTCGAATTTATTATCCAAAAATGTGAGAAACCTTATATTATGATTTTCCAAATCTCGACTTTGGGTTATTGCTATAAAGTCTTTGAATTGCTCTTTTTCTGCAATATTTCTTTTACAAAATTGTTCAACTGTTCCACCACGCTTGATGAACCTTTCTTTTCTTTTTTCTTCATCAGCAGTTAAATAAACTATATCGAAATCAGTATTTGGAAAACTTTCTTCAAGCTTTAAAAAACCTTTATAATCGATTATATAATAGTCTTTAGAAACCAAATCTTCTTCTAGGACATAATAGATATTATCGCCTATTTCTGTATAAGCTATAGCTTTATCTCTTTCTTTTTCAGCTTGTTCTCTTGTGACATACTTGTACTTATTATCAGATTCTGCTCTTTTCTCTCTTGTAGTCCTTGATATAACGGGCTTATATCCAAGCTTATCTAACTCTTTCGCAAAAGTATCTTTCCCAGAACAAGTTTTTCCTAATATTAATAGCATTTTACTCTCCCTTGTCTTTGTTATGTATATAATATATCGACAATTTTAGCAGCAGTAACTAGTAAGATCTATCCGCTGCTGTACCAAAATAAAGAAGAGAGGGGAAAATATCTCCTCTCTGTTATAAACCTAATTAGTCTTTTCCTTTTCTAGCTTTCTTCTAATCTTAAACATCTTGTCAGAATCAATGTTAGTATCGGCATAAGCACTTACATCAATACCTGATTCAAGCCCTTCTTTTATTTCGTATAACTGGTCTTCCGAAAAACCAACGCCTACATATTTTGAAATATCTACGCCCCAATCCTCTAACTCATCCCTAATTGTTCTCATTTCCTCCGCAGTGTATTTAATATCTGCATATTTACTTATATCAATCCAGTTTTTTAAACCTGTGTGAATTTCAACAATTTGTTCATAATTGAATTTATTTAAGTCAATATTTTGTAAACTATCGAAAGATATATACATATCAAGTATATAAATATCTTTTAATATTTCACATTTTTCCCAATAACTTTTACAACTATCGAAATCTTTGCCTTCATAATCATCTTGAACACAAAGCAAAACATTGTTAATTTGTCTGATTCGCATTATGTTCCCATTTTCGTATAATTTTAAAATGGCTTTTTTAATTTCTTTTTTTAATTCAACATTAGAATCACTGTTTTTATTGAATAAAATTTCACACAATAATTTTCCTATTTTCCTGTCATCTAAATCTAACTTGTCAAAAGTTTCCTCATCTAAGTCTTCTTCGAGGACATAATAAACTGCTCCAGCTAATAAACCGTTATCAAGTTTTTGAAGAGCAACCATAATTTTTTCCGAATCGCTTTCGAGCTTTTTATCAATAAAAGCATAATTTCCGATGTGTTCACGTCTATTCAACCAAATCGCATTATCAATTAATTCAATATTTTGTAACTCTAAATCTTTCATAATTATCTCTCCTTTAACTATATTTATAATATCAGAAAAATCTGTCGACACACTACAAAATCTGATAAAAATATGTACCAAAAGCTTGGAGAAAATCACCCCTCATTTTCTTCAATATTTTACAAGTTTACTTCATCTAACTCTATTACATTCAAATGCAAATAATCTATTTCTTGATTTACTAATTTATCAAACAATTCCTCTTTATCATTCACATCACCGTATAAAGATAAAAGCTCTTCATCGGATTTCGCAGTTTGAGAACAAACATCGGCTATTGTTTCCAAATCTTTAGTTATTATAATCCTTGAGGAAACATTAAGCGTTCTAGTATTTCTCCATTCATCACACCAATACAATTCATATAGTTTCACAATATTCTCCTTTATTCTTTTATTATGTATGTAATATGGCGACAAATCACAAGTAGATAAATTATTAATCACACTCATAACTGTACCATAAGGTTTAGAAAAGGCTTAAATAAGCCCTTTCTAAAATCTTATTAAAGTTGGTTTAATACCACATTCTATAAGCATTTTATTATATTTAGGCAACTTTTTGTTGTATTCCTCAACGTTTCTAGGAAATAATTGTGTAGTTTCTAATAAAAAGTTTCCAAAATTTTCTCCAATGTAGCTTATTCCTCCATTCGCATTTTCATCATCTTGCAAAACCTGATGGAAGATTTGGTTGAGTGTTTGTATATCGTTTTTCATAAATGTTCTCCTAATCAGTTATCGTTATTATTGGCTCAATGTCTGAATTAATGATTATCTCGTTGATATCACGCTTGATATAATCTAAGCACCATTTTGTTAGTTTTTCATCATCATATTCACTCATATCTAAGTCATAAGAATATTCCAAATAATCCTTATCCAAAATTAACTCTGTGATAAGTTTAATTGATACTTCTTTCATAGTCTACTCTCCTTTATCTTTGTTATGTATGTAATATATCGCAACTATTGAATGTTCTAATTAGTTATTCTATCTAGCTAATGTACCAATAAAAAAGAGAGGAAATTCATCCTCTCTTGGAAACAATTATTCTATTGGATTTAGTTCATTTTCTTTGATTTCTTTCTCTGTTAGTTTTCTCGAATATTCAATAATGTCGTAGTATTTATCACTTGTTTTATCTGATAAACCCAATAATCCGTCTTTTGGTTGACATCCTATTGAAAATCCACGTTCTTTCATTCCATAAATATATTTCATATAACTCTCCTTTATCTTTTTGTTATATATAATATATCGACAAATCACAAGTAGACTAATTATATGTAGCACTATATCATGTACCTACACTCGCTATTTGCGAGAAAAAAATAAAAGATAAAAATATTCTTGGACTACACTCGCTATTTGCGAGAAAATACTCTTAAATATAAAGAAACACCCTCGCCATTGCGAGAAACCTGTCTTGATAATCCTCATACATAGAAACACACCCGCTATTGCTGGGAAAATTGTGCTGTTTTAGGGCTTCCAGTGTCTTCCCTGGGAACACACCCGCATGTGCGGGTAAAACTTGAGC
Organism: Finegoldia dalianensis; assembly: GCF_046255015.1. Taxonomy (NCBI): domain Bacteria; kingdom Bacillati; phylum Bacillota; class Tissierellia; order Tissierellales; family Peptoniphilaceae; genus Finegoldia; species Finegoldia dalianensis. The sequence continues at coordinate 66,302 of NZ_JBDLBQ010000007.1, read as the reverse complement.
GTGGAAGAAAAGATTCTTTACTCAGCAGGAACACACCCGCATGTGCGGGTAAAACACTTACAAAAGCTCGAAATTCTAGGATCAGACAAAATCAATAAATAAAAATTTTATAATAATGTGCCAAAGTTTCTATAACATTCATTTTACTATTAGTTAAGGCTTCTTTTTTCGCACGACTTTGCATGAAAAGTTATCATAATGCCGACTAGCAAAAAACACCTGCTATTGCAAGAAAACTAATTTAGATCGCCTCTTTTTCTTTTATATCCAAAGCACTTATACGCACCCTCTTTGGACTTATATCCATATCCTTGAGCATCGTCTAAAATCTCGCCTGTTTCTATATCTACTATAACATATCTGTTATGACCATGCTTGCTTTTCTTGGTTAATTCAGAATCAACTATTGCCTTGTAATTATTAATCATATATTATCCCCTTTCAGCTATTGGCACAATTGTCATAAGCCCATATCCATAAGCTTTTCTTTTGCCAAAACCATTAATTAAAATTTCTTTAAATTTCTCTACATCTTTAACAGCTAAAACACCTTCAACTACAGCTTTGTTGATAGGAGCTTTTTGATTATCTTTAATTAACTTTTCATAACCTGATTGAATTAGTGTACACTCCAAAACTTCAAAACCGTTTTTATCGCTTCTGTCAATAAGATATTTTATCTTGTCTTCATCACTTCTACATATAAAGTTGTCTCCTCTTTTTGAATTTCTAACATATACAGAACTAACGGGATTATATTTTATTTCAAATCGATATAGTTTATTCTCACTAATATCGTCTAAAAATTGATCGTAGTTGGTTATTTTAGCAGTTCCTTTAATACCGTTTCTTTCAAACATTTCGATATCCGGCTTTTGTTCTGATAGCATTACTAGATAATTTTTATTATTAAAACTATCCAATCTCCACAACTTTCTAGTTCTTATGTTTTCTTTAAATTCGTTTGGGAAGGATTCTTCAACCCATTTATGAAAATATTGTAAATTAGTATACACATAATTTCTGTAATTTTGATTATCTTTAAGCATTACTCTTGAAAGATACATTTACTCACCCACCTTTGTTACATATCTATATTCGAATCTACTTGAAAAATCACGTTTTGTATTCTCAAAAGACTCTGTTAAATCACGTCTTATTAGCTTTTCTTTACTACTAGTATCTATATAATCACTGAATATTGATAACTCTATACTATCTTTTTTGACACTTTCCTTATACCATTTAGAAGCTAACCACTCATAATCTTTGATTATTTCAAGCTCATTTCCGTCAAATTTTCCTATTAAGTAATCAGCATTTATCGGGTTTGATTTTCTGCCTAGAAATAGTTGGTATGCAGGGCTTTTTAAAGCGTTGTATACATCTTCCATTAACTTTTCATCATCACTCGATAAGGCTATAAGAAACTTAGCATCCTGGATATAATACTTTTGTATTAAATTACTCTTAACAAAATAATTAGGGTCATTAGGCATATATTTAGGGTTGTATTCCATAGCTATTTGAAAATCACGAAGCAAACTACCTTTTTGATCTATTCTAACGGAGAAATTTAAAGAGTTTAACTTCTTGATGCTTTCTGTATCGGTTTTTTTATAGCCAAAAGCCGCTGCTACCAGCCCAATAACAGCACTTTTTGTTGGATAATATTCAGTATTTCTTATCTCATAATTTGCTAAGCCTCCCCATGATTGAAGAGGACTAGCAAACTTTAACAAAATAACACTCACAATTAATCACCTAAATTGTCTTTTAAAAAATTAGCTACATTTTCAGCTAAATTGTTTAAATTATCGGCTTCATCGCCAAACTCATTTAAACACTCAATATCATCAAAAGAAATAAAAGAGCTTAATAAAGGTTTGTCGTAAAATTTATTAAACTTTTTATGTTCATCGCAAAGTTTTACTATAGATTTATTAGTATATCCTGAATTAGACAATACGGGTTCTTCAAAAGCAGAAACTAAGTTCATTGGCCTATCTGAACGAATATCGATTGATAAAAAGCTAGGCAAAGTTTGATTTGCATAAGAACTTATCTTTCCTGATGGCATTGATAAGCAGAAAGCTTTAATAAAAAGCTTAATAGAATTAATTAATGTTTCTTTGTCGTGTATTTTTTCAAACAAGTCGTGAATCGCAATATTTGAATATCTGTATAATGTTGAGGCATTAAAATTAGAATTACCAATCATTGCAGCTCCTTGATCCTTAGTATACTCATCAACTGCCGTAAAGTAGTCTACTTCAGAATTAACCTCATGAGTGGATATAGCATGTGCTACTTGACAGCTTGCCTCTACATTTAAGTTTTTAGATGAAGCAACCATTCTACCGAATAACGCTATATCTATAGACATATTGTTTTTAATACTGTCTATAATATCGGGTTTTGCAACATCACCTTTTACTGCTGCTTGTGCTAATTCTAACGCTTGTTTATCCGAAATAAAAAACAAAGATTCTAGGACTAAAGTCTTTTCTCCTTCATCATCAACATCTTTAAGTTTTGTTGAAATTCCAGCTGATTTTAACACCTTTCCAGCCTTTTTAATAGCCTCTTCTCTAGGGATTGAGCTATCAATTTCTAGCATTTTATCAGCTATATAATCAGGTAATTTTAATGTTCTAACTCCTAAGTTTTGAACCTCACTATTTTCATAAAAATATTCTCTGATTGCTCTTTTCCATGATTGAGAACTAACTCTTGATCTATTCACTCCCCCGTATAGTGCTGATTTTGGATTTCCAAATTCATCTCTATTCACATTTGATGGTGGTAGTACTTGTATTGCGTGTATGTCTAAATATAATCTATTCTTCATTTTTTTCTTCCTCTTTTCTTTTGTAATCAATGTATTTTACTAGGTTTGCCTGACCACTCCCCACAACTGAAGTCGGGGGGTTCTCTTTAGGAAAATCCGAAGATTGCTTCATTAAATAAATGATCTAGTCTTCTTTAACAGAGAACTCAACAAATCTATATCGTACGATATGCACTTCACTAGCCCAGCCTTTAAAAGACCTGCTATGTGCTTTCGATTTTGTCTTATTTAAGTCGGTGCAGTCAATCCGACTGGTCTTTTTTTATGCGATTAACCAACGCATTTCTTTTGTTTCTTTTAATCTATTGATTTCTATATTGTGCAAGTTAACAAACTTGTCATATTTCTGGTCACACAAATCAGTATCTACTGATTTTAAATCATCACTAACATTTTGAATTAAAAATGCTGAATACAAATCTCTTTGTATCTTAATATTGTCTATTACATTCCATCTTTGAGATAGTTTTTTCTTAATACAGTTTTTAGTTTTATGATTGAATTGACTTGCCTTAACTTCAAACGTGTCTATCTTTTTTAAATAACACCCTACATAGTGTAGTTTTCTATCTATGATAGTTAACAGTTGGGAAGGAGAGTTATTACTCAGAGATTTTCCGAATCTCTTTTTCTTATTAATCTTTCCGTTCTTTTTGTTTATGGTTGTTTCTTTTGCTCTTTTTTGAAGTGCATTAAATCTCATTGTCTCGACTTTAATATCTACACCTAGTGATATTATCTTGTTTGCCAATATTTCTTGATATTCTTTTCTTTTAGTCGCTAATTTACGGTATAAGTCTTTTCTTTTTTGTCTTAACTTAATATATCTATTAGAATATATCCATCTTTTTGATCCCTTTTTAACCGTTCCGTCATCATTATAGTTTTTGGAATTGTTTATTCTCTTAGAGCGTTCTAATTTTCTATCTAATCTCTTTAATTTCTTGTATTCATTTTCTGTATTAGATAATCTCTCTAGCTTAACACAACTATCAGATACAATAGCAACAGATGATGTTCCGATATCAATACCGACTGATTCTTTTCCGTAGTTTCTTTTCTTAGGAGGAATACCTTCTTTGATTACTTGAACGAAATATCTGGTTTTTCTTCTGATTTTTCTTTTAAGTATTCTAATGTATTTGGTCTTATCATTTCTTGATTGGATATTGTATATGTCATTTCTCTTTTCTTTAATCTTTAGCTTTAAATCATTCCATAAAACAATATTATCTTTTAATCTAAGACCTGTATTATTGCTTTTGTTCTCAATAGACATATCGCTATATCTGTTTTTAAAATTAACTTTGTCAGCTACATGATAGTGTAGTTTTTCCACAGTCTGAAAAGACCTAGTAGCAAGTTTTTGTGCTTCACGAGAGCCTATATGTCTGGAATACAATTTTCTTATGTCCTTAACATATTTGTGCATATCATATTCTGAATAGTTCGTATATAGTTCTATTTCTTTAAGTCTTCTATTTCTTTCCTTGCTAGATTTTTCTTTTAAAAGACTATTATATTTTTCGTTGTTTCTTAATCTCTTAAGTCTTTTCAAACACTCATTAAGACAAGCATTGTATATAGACTTAGCACTATTAAATTTCTTTTCTAAACTCTTTCTATCTCTAGTAGTTGTCAATAGTTCATATTCAACTACATACGATGATGTCTTAGCTTTCATTTACAAACCTCCAACTATCTTTTAAATTGTTTTTTAAATCTTATTTCCCATTCATCCCCACGACTAAAGTCGGGGGCTTTCTGGGGCTTTATTGTAAATTTCTAAGCAATCTTTTCTAGTCGAAAACTCTTTTATTTGGTGTAATGCAAACATTTTAAAATCCTTTCTAAAATCTTCTAAATCAATATCAGCTGAGAGTTCTCTATCTACATAGAAATATAGAGGCTCTAATTTTTTCTCAATGTAATCTTTAGAAGACTTATCGTCATATCTATTTAATTGTGTAATTTTATATAAGAAATTACTGTAATTTTGAACAACAGTATAACAATATTCTAAAGTTTTATATAAATCAGAATCCTTGTTAAAAAGTTCCAATACATTTATGTTAAAACTACTGAAAATTTCCTCTTTTGGAACATATGATAAGGCATTTCCATCATCTATCAATGTTACCATGTCTATTTTAATATCTTTGAAATCAATATTTTCAGAATACTTTAATAAGTTTTCAAGAATAACGGGTGTTTCGTACAGCCCCTTACTGATCAAGAATAAAATCTGCCATAAAATGTAGTTACTTCTAACCTTTATCGTGTTATAAATATCTTCTTTTTCCTTATATCTCAAAATAGCCATACTTTCCAATTTAATAGGCTCTATTAAAGATAATTTACACACATCTAAGCTATTGTTTGATATTCTAATAGCTCTTGAATAAGTATTATACAATTCTGCTAAATTATCTGGAACATAACCTTTAATATTCTTAGTAATAATCTTATTTGACGATTCTTCCCAACAAGGTTTTTGAGAATTTCCTACAAACTCTTTAACCGGGTGTACTAAAACAAGATTTAGCATTAGTGTTTCAAACACGTTACTACCCCTTAAACTTATTGTAGTAATCTTATACAACCAACCATATGACTTTTTGTCAACACCGTCAAAAACAGCCTTATCTGACGTATTAGAATAGTTTTGATATGTTACGATCCATCTAGCAAGTTCTGAATCTGACAGTTTATTCTTTGCCTTTTCATCGTTAACGTTGAACATTCTTAAAGAATTTGATTCATAAAACTTACCGTTTATCTTTTTAAAAGGGATATTAGATGGTTTTGCATTTTGCTTACCCATCGATACAACATTAAAATCTTCCCATATATTACTACTTACTTGATAAAACGGATACTCGTCATCATATAAATAAAATCTATCGTGATATTTATTTAAATAAGTTTCTACAATTTTGGGGAAAGATTTCTTTTCCCATAAATTAATCCACGCTTTATTCAAATCATTAACATAATCTTCAATAACATTTGTATCTATTTCAGTTTTCTGCTTAAACATCTCATTTAGTCCAAAATATCCATACTCTTCCCCATTCTCATCAAATCTTGAGAATACCGTTTGAAGAATAGATAACAAAAATCTTGTTATAGAAATTGTCTGAACTTCAGTATCACCTGCTATACTAATATACTTAGAGGCATTTTTAAATAGCTCCAGAATTGAAACATTTAAGTTATTACAATCAGTGTCAATTACAGGAATCCATTTTTCATCTAATAAATTAAATTCACTCACTATATCTCCTTTCAAAAATTAATAATAATGGGTATAACATAAACGGGAGGCTAAAATAATGAAAAAATTACTTTTGTTCATAGCTATAATCACGTTTATAATACCTATATCTATAATCACAAATTCTGAACTTCAAAGCTATCGAAAAGAAAGCAATACTAAAGCTATATCAGAATCTATGAATAAAACACTTAATTCAAATGAAAAATCATCACAAGACAAAATACTCGAATTAAGAAAAAATCTAAACAACGAAAATGTCATCGGTAGAATTGAAAACAAAGCTTTAAATATTGACGAAATCATCGTAAAATCTAAAGATGACACCTACTGGCTTAACCACGATATTAATAACAAAAAGAACAAATATGGAACTATCTTTCTAGACCGTTACAATCGTAGTGATTTTAGTGATTGGAACAACAACCTGTTCGGGCATAAAATGCTAGACGATAAGATGTTTTCAAATCTTACTAAGCTACAAAACCAAAAATACGCAACCAGCTTACAATCTAGTAATAACGATATATTTACAATAACATCGATACAAGGTATTGAACGTTATAAAATAATTTCTATTAAGCGTATTAAAAAGCTTGATAGAAACTTTTATAAAACGCAAGAAGATCGTGACTGGTTAATTAATTTGATAAATACATCAGACATAGTAGTCAATAAACCAAAAGAGGCTATCGAAAAATACGTCATTTTATCAACCTGCGTTAATCCTAGTGCCGATGATAATTTAAGACAAATTGTTCTTTTGCAAAAAATATCAGAATAATAAGAATGTGGTATTGTTATTAATTATTATACCACATTCTTATTATCACTTAAATATAAATTGATTTTTGTGTAATACATTCGCTAGTTCTAATAAAACCTTGAATATAACGACTTATTCCAACCTTACCTTTATGTGAGTATGGATAAAACTTAATTACTATCTCACCCGTATCTCCAGAAGAAATTCTTTCATTCGGATCTAGTAGCTTACCCTCTCTATCTCTTAGTACAACTGAAAGCTTACCTGTTTCATCATTACCTACTTTAACATTTCTTATCATTAGTTTATTTTGTGCTAAAGATTGACAAAACTCTTTGTTATCATCTTTTTGATTAGCAACAAAAGAATTAACGTCTATAAATAAGGATTCATTGGTCTTTTTCTTTATCATATCCATTGTTGTATTCTTTGGATATATCCCTTTTTTAATACCGTAGTCAAAAGCATTTAGATATGCTTTATTTATTTCGTTAACAATATCTTTATCATTAGGAATTAATACTAATGTTGATAAGCCTTCATCTACATCTGGATTATAATTTGATATATTCAAGTTTGGATATAACAAAACTACATCTTTAATTCTAACAGCTGATGATATTGCTATTGCCTTTTTATCTTTCATTAAATGCAATGTTTTACAAATATCTTCACTTTCTTGGTTAAACATTCCTTCAATCTTTTTAACTCTGTTATTCAAAGTTGCTAAAAACATTCTTAAATCTTGATTTACTTCTGTCATAATAACTCTCCTTTGTATTTTTTATTTTTCTTATATATGTAACATATCGACAAATCACAAGTAGATTAATTATTAATCATACTATAAAATGTACCCACATATTCCTGAACATCAGTCACCCCCTTGCCTGCGAACGAACTCTAGCTCTCTTTGTATATATCGCACCCAGAGATCTGTTTAATCTTTTCGCCAAATCTCTATCTAGTCCATCGAAATCCATTAACAAATGAATTTCTTCATCACTCCAAGTTCTCGGAGGTTTTCCGGCACCATACTTTTCTCTATGCCTTTGCTGTTGTCTACGCTTCGCAGCTCTATATTTATCAAGATTTTTATACTTATCCTTGCACTTCACAAAATCACCTCAACCATTACCACATACCTACAAATCACAAGTGTATTAAACACAAATCACATTCTAATAAAAAGAAAGGAAGTGGCATTACACCACTCCTCTATTTCCATTTAGAAAGGCATTTCACTATCGTTATTTATGACAGCATTACCCATTCCAAAATCGTCTGGGCTATTTTGTTGTTTATTGTCTTGACCATGTTGGTTATTACTGTCGATAAATTCAAATTGTTCAACAATAACTTCAGTAGTATAAATCTTTTGACCTTCTTTATTATCGTATGATCCAGTTTGAATTCTACCGGACAACAATACTCTCATACCTTTAGAAACATATTGTGCTAAAACCTCTGCTTGTTTTCCAAATATAACACAACTGATAAAATCTGCTGTAGGTTGATTATTCGCCTCTGCCTCTTGTCTTTTTTCTTTAGTTAATCTCCTATTAACAGCAACCGTAAATCTACCGATCGCCATTTGCGATTGGTTGTATCTAAGTTCTACATCTTTTGTTAATCTTCCCATTAAAACTACATTATTCATAATTTATTCTCCTTTTTCTTTGTGATATATCGACAAGTGATAAATCCACAAATAATTAATCATTGTATCACTTGTCAATTAAAGCCTTAATGTTTCTATATTTACTTGTTATATGTGACACATGTACAAATAATAACACCACAAGTAACTAATCACATATTACATTCTTATTACTATATTTTTCAACAACATCATAGATATCATCTATCGTGAAACAATCATAACTATCCATTTCAATTTCATCTATGTTTTCATCAATTATATCACTCGCAACTTGCTCGTCATTATCACGACAAATTAATGACAAAACACATTCTCTGAAAAAAGCGTACTCGACAAGTGTACAAATATCAGAATTTATATTAGTATAATCCGAAAACATAGCAACGCCATTTCCAGCATAATCGTAAACATGATCCACAAAAACTTTTGAACAAAAATGTTCTCGAAACTCTGGAAAATATTTTGTAAAATATTCCAAATTATTCTTATAAAAATGTTCAATAATCTTTTCGCAAATATCACTTTCCATGATGTACGAGTTGATTTTACATTGATATTCTTCATCATTGAAAGATTCGCCTGAATATTGTTTCGAAAACTCTATATAATCATTTTTTGAAAAGGGGATAGGGCAAGAAAAATCTTCTTCCATATCTTTCAAAACCATTTTTGTATTTTTTACGTTAACCTTCATAATTTACTCTCCTTTATTACTTTGTTATATGTAATATATCGACAAGTGACAACACCACAAATAATTAATTCATCAATCATATGTACCTCCAAAAAAACCCTGCCACATAATAGCAGGGGAGTAGGGGCTATAGTTGTTGTGTGTCATATCCATGAGAAATCAAGATTTGATTGAACTTGTTAACACATCTTATATATTTTTTTTCACAAAACAAGTTAAAAGCACAATAATCTATCTCGTCTATTTCTGAATCTAATATATTGCCATTAACATCAACTGGGTAAAAATCTCTATCACACTCAATGAACTTTTCAGAAAATTCTATAATTGTTTGTGGAGCTTCTTCCAAAACTTTTGCATAATCCCAATCAAAATTATGCAAATATTCTTCGTAAGCTTTAAGCACTTCTTTTTCGAGTAGCGTTCTATAGTCTAATGATGTTATTACAACGCCACTATTAACATTTTTCCACTTTGTTCTTTTCATGTTTTCTCTCCTTTATCTTTGTTATGTATGTAATATAGCGACAAGTGACAACACCACAAATAATTGATATACCTATAATATATACCAAAACAAAACCCCCAAACAAAAAGATTGCATGGGGGATAGTATTGGTTATTTTTTTTCTACTTTTTTAATGTCGAATATCCTGGATCTAATGATATTCGTTTATATATTTCATCTTCTAGTTCTTTATTATTGTTAAAAAATGTGTCTGAATTAGCAATTTTTCTTTTTAGTTCATTGATTCGCATTTCATCTCTTATTGGCAGCTTATTATCTAAATATAAATTGCAATCTCTGATTTGTTCTTTAATTTTGTCGTTTTCACCACGACTGACTAATAAAATTGTTACACAAATCTTATCGTATTGACATAATAATTTTGGATAAATCTGTAACAACTCATCTGAAGAATAAGAATCAATGTATTTGAAGGCGTGATTTGATTCTTTCATATATTTTAAGTCCATTATTTTGCCATTTTCATTAATTTTATTGTCTTCTGTTATTAAGTTGTGAGTTATGAAATCATTTGTGTATGAGATTATTCTATAACGTGGGAAAAAACCCTGATAGACAAAAAACAATACTATTAAAACGCAAATGCTATTTATTATTATGTTTTTTTTAGTGTCTTTTGATAATTTTCTTGAACGCATAATGTTCACTCCTTTTTAAATCATTTTATATATCCCTTTTATACTTTTACAATAATCAAACAAGGAACCCCCGACATTAGTCGTGGGGAGTAGTCAGTTTCGGGACAAAAGTTATTTATTTAAATAGTCATCAATTTCTTTATTTTTTTGTTTTGCTTTTTTATCTCTAAAATTTCGTCTATATTCTTTTATAATATGACAACTGTTACACCCTGAAGTATTTTTACACCACCAACAGTAGTCATTAATATAAAAATATGATTTTGGTGGTGAAGGTCTTGGCTTTCTTTTTTTAATTTTTCTACCTGAATGTTTTTTCATAATATTACCCTCTTGTGAACTACCCCCACTTAAAGCTTAACGCTTTTGAAGTGGGGGCTTCTTGCTTAATCCTCCACCTATAGAGGATGGGGGATTTTTTTCTCAATAAGTGTTAAATCATTTTATATATCCCTTCTAGACCTTCATTATCCGCTTTATAAGTTTCGTTTGTTTTGGTGTCTACAATTAATAATTCGTTTTCTCTTATTTTAATTTTACAACCATAATCTTTTAATATTTTAAGAAAAATATATATTGTATTTGATATATCGTCTCTCATAATATCACCTCTTTTTTCTTAATTATTATTTCACTCCGTTACAAAAAACAGGGGATAGGAAACTATTCCTCGTACAATAAATAATCTTTATAATTGTCTAACACTTCTATAAAATTTATCAAAGCTTCTTTATCGAATATTTCCTCGTTTGAAATGTTATCCCATAATGACATTTCCAGCCAATTTTCTTGAATCATTTTGAAATCATCATAGAAAACATCAAGCAAGTCTTCAACCTCAAATACATTATCAATATTCTTTATATCTTTTTGAAATTTACATATCCTTTCTTGAAATTCTTTTTGTGATTTATTGGCTAATAAGTTATCCCAAAATGGATCTTGGAAATTTTCAAGCCAACATTCACCGAAATTCTTATCTAAATCAATAACCTTAGATAAACTTCCATGTGCTTTTTTTACCGCTAATTCGTATTCAATATCATCCAATATGTTATGTTTTTCTTTAACCAATTCTCTTAATTCGTTTAATGACAAATTGCTTAATTCTTTTATTGTTTTTTCAAAAGTTTTTTCTAATGTTTCGATACTCATAATATACTCTCCTTTGTTTTTGTTATGTATGTAATATATCGACAAATGATAATACCACAAGTAATTAATACACCTGTGGACTGTACCAAAACACTATAGACAAAGGAGAGGGTAGGGTAGATTCAACTCAATATTAAATCATTTATTAATGAACTAACAAGATAATTTAAATCTTCAGAGGCGTTTATTATTTCATTTTTAAACAATGTATATTTGTAGGATACAGTCCAATTATTAGAATCATCTATAAGTATTTTTATATAATTCTTATTATTTAAAGCTACAATAACACAGGTTTCTTTGTCACAATCAAAAAAATAATAAAATTTTTTATTTGATCTGCAAAATTCTCTTGCAACGTTAACCGCTATATCTTTTAGAGTAACATGTAATATTTTTACAGGTTTACATTTTGCCAGATCTAAAAGGTTTATAGTTTTATATTCAAAATTATTTTGATTTTCTTTTAATTTCATATTATTTAAACCTCCCATGTTTCTGGATAAGAAACATCAATACAAGTTATATAACTTCTATCTTCATCTGAAAAAGATATATCTAATATTTTTGCTATATGATCTAAAACCTCGTCAAAATCACTATTTTCTTTAAAATCTTTCATTAATGTTTGGTAATTAATTTCTTTATATTCCCATAAGCCTTGTGGGGAAGTGTCTTCATCACATTTTTCAACAAAATATTCCATTATTTCAGTTATTTGTTTTCGATCAGTTATTTTAAAATATAGGTCTTTATAAAGTTCTTGATAACAAAAATCTTCTTCTCTTTTTCTATTAGGTTTCCACATGAAATCTACTGTCAAAGGATTTTTATCAATTTTTAACCCAATTAATTTCATTTAATTTACCACCTTTCTATTTATTTGTGCTGCCAAATCCACCAGTACCTCTTTCAGTTTCACTTAATTCATTTAATGTATCTACTTTTTGTAAATAAACTGAAGTATATGGTACTATAATCATTTGTGCAATATATTCACCGTCATCAATAGTAACATCTTCATTTCCATAGTTGAAGAATTTTAGTCTGATTGAACCTCGATAATCAGAATCTATAATCCCTACAGTGTTTTGTAAAGCTAAGTGTTTTTTAGTTCCGATAGATGAACGGGGAACAACCATTCCGAAGCAACCTTGTGGTATTTCAACATGAATCTTTGTGTCGATATCTGCATAGTTTTTACTGAACACTATGATTGTATTATCTAAACAAGCTGGAAGATCTATTCCTGCACTGTCCTTTGTTCCTACTTTTAAGTTATGTTTTTCTGTAAAATATTTCATAAAATTATCCTTTCTTTGTTTTTTATCTGATATTATATAATATCAACTTTCCATGTTTCTGGAAAAGACACATCAATACAAGCTATATAATTTCTATCTTCGTCTGATAGTGATATATTTAGTAAGTCTACCATGTGGTCTAAGACTTCATCAAAATCACTATCGTCCTTAAAATATTTCATTAAAGTTTTATAATCGATGCCCTTAGATTGAAATAAACTTTGTGGTGATTTGTCTTCATCACACTTTTTTACAAAATAATCCATAATTTCACCTATCTTTTCTTGATCCTTTAATTCAAAAAGCATGTTATTGTAAGGTTCCTGATAAATCGAACTCTCTTCTCTCTTTTTATCAGGGCTCCACACAAATTCTACTACCAAAGGGTTCTCGTCAACTTTTAATCCAATTAATTTCATTTAATTTTCTCCTTTTATAAAAATATTGTTATAGTAACCCAAATTGCTATTGCTATTATCATTGCAATGAATATTAGGTTATTTTTTCTCATTTGTTTTGCAACGTTCATTTCGTATTTTAATTTTGTGTTAAACCATTCGTTGAATGATTTTTCGATTTCTTCTATTTCTTTTGTATTTTTACTTTTTTCTTTTAGCACACTTACATTAGCTAGTTCTAGTTGATTGGCGTATTCATTTTTAAATTCATTTCTACTTATGATTGTCACAATAGCTGAAACTCTATCTTGATCGTTCATTTGGCTAAAATTATCTATTAATTCTTTTGTCGACATATCTTTTATCATATTTGATACAACGTTACTATCTTTAATGAATTTGATAGCGTCAAATTGTTTTGAAGTATCGATTGTATCATTTTCTCTTAAGATGTTTGATTTTTTTAATTTTTCAAAATATAAATTTCCCTTGATTCTATTAATTTTTTCATTTTTGATATTTTCTTTATTAATGTATTCTTCACTAGCTTTTATTAGTTTGATTATTTTTTCTTGTGAAACACCGTCTATTGGTGTGCTTACTTTTTCATAATTGCCTTTCTTTTCAACAATAGTTTCGTCTATATTGTCATCCATTGTTCTTTCTGAACAACTTATTAAAACACAACCAGCTACAATAATAATGAATAAAGGGATTATTCTTTTAAACATAATTATTTTCCTTTCTTTATTTTGTTTTTTTTATGTTATTAAATTTCTCCTTTGAAACACATAAAAAGCAATTTAAACCATAGTATGTTTGATAAAAGAAATACTGTGCCTGCTATTGCTGTTACAATGTTTATTGGTTTATAAGGAGATGGAAAAATAAATACGTTTTTATATGCTTGTATTACCCCCATATTTGATGTTATCATTAAAGCTATTGTTAAACCTAAGATTAGTGCGTTTGTTTCTATCATTGTTTTTTCCTTTCTTAGTTTTTGTTTATTTATTTTTGCTTTAAATTTTTGTCTAGCATTTCAAAAATATGTTCAAATATTTTTACGATATCGTCTATTTCATCTGTCGTACTATGATAACTCAAAAAGTGTTGTTCTAAACGATTGATACCTATTTGAATATAATTGTCATCATCTAAAGACAGTATTCTTGTTGCTACGTTGTCTTTTTCTATAAAATTTGTAACAAGTTTATCGTCTTTTTCAGAAAATGTGTTCATTAAACTTTCGACTATTTCGATTAGATTTGAAGTGTGTTCAGGGGTTATGCAAATGTCACCGTTTGAAGATAATTCTATTAGTTGCATAACATCAAATTCGTCACGATTATTATAACCTTTGTTGTATTCTTTAAAATAAATATTATATTCAGGTAAATTACTATAGCCATTATAATCTGACATTATGTTTATAAAGTTAAAATAGGTTTTAAGCTTATCTTTATCGTAATGTTTTGAATTTATAACGATTGGGAAAAATGATGTATCATCTAATGATTCATAATTTGTGAATCCTAAGATATAGCCATTATAAGAAAAAATAGAAATATTTTCTATTTTCTCTATATCTAGGCTTGTTTTTTCTAATTTCATAAATTGTTCACCTTTCTTTTAGTTTAAAATTTTTATTACTTCCAACTAATTACAATCCATTGATTTTCTGTATTGTTGGCATCTTTTATCATTTTTTGCGATATTTCAAAATTATTTTTTAAATCGTTTTGCAAAATTTTTATTAAGGTTTTTGCCTCAATAGGGTTATTTTTTAACGATTTTTCAAACCTTTCTTTATTTTTCTTGTAATAATTGTCTTTTTCTAATTCTTTTAATTGTTCGGTTTGGATATCTAAAGTAACATATCCTTTATCATTTACAGGTATCAATAATATTTCATTTGAATCACTATGTTTTGTCGCAATGTCTATCATATTTTGTAAAAATTCTTGTTGAAAACTATTTATAGATTTTTTGTTTGGCTTTTCAAGTTTAAACATTTGTACTTCTTGCGTGTTTCCTCCTATTCGATTTAATACTTCTGGATGTGAATTTTTCAAATATATACAGTAGCCTGTCAAAAGAGCCCACAATACTAAAATTAGTCCAAATATACTCCATGTCCTATACCAATCTATAGTAGATTTTATATATTCAAACAATTGTAACAATGTAATACCTAAACTAATTATTACTACACAAATAAAAAGAATTATTGTTATAATATCCATTGTTTTTGCTATTCCTAATAGACCTGTTACGAACATGATAATACTATCAATTAAGAGAATAGGATAGAACATATCTAGCCACGGCTGAATAGCCTTTCTAGTTGACCAGTCTATATTATCTGTTAAATTCAAACATAATAACCATAATACAACAAAACACACAATACTTATTAAATTTATTTTAATTACCGTCTCCATTATTCCTATCCTTCAAATCTCTTTTTCTTATTAGTCTTTCCATTTTATTTCTTAATTCCAACTGATTACAATCCATTTATTGTTGATGTCGTTAGATTCTTTTATTGTTTCTTGTGTTATTGCAAAATCATCGTTTAAGTCGTTTTTTAATATCTTTATTAAAGTTTCTGTTTTAATAGGGTTATTTTTTAATGATTTTTTAAATTTTTCTTTATTCCTTTTAAAATAGTGATTTGTTTCTAATTCTTCAAATTGATTAGTTTGAATATCTAAACTGATATATCCTTTGTTGTTTAATGGCATTAATGTTATTTGTTTCGACTTATTATTTTTCATTTTAACATCTATGATGTTTTGCAAAAATTCTTGTTGAAATTTTGTTATATATTCTTCATTTGGTTTTTTTATTTCAAATTGTTGTTCAAAATTTTTTGCGTTTTCTTGCTCTATACTATTATCCCAACATACTGCATCATAAATTATTGCAATTGCTAGCAATATTGCAACAAATATCCTAAGTAAATGATATTTGTAATTTCTGTAAATGCAACGTTTCATATCATATCCGAGAATTATTACTAATATTACAAAAAGGGCTATCATAATAATTTGATATACTGTCATTTTTTCTCTCCTTTTTAAATCTGACTACTTCCTAGACTTTAGTCATGGGGTAGTTGACTATTTTTATCCTTTCTCACTTCTAACTAATTACAATCCATTGATTTCCTATACCACTAGGCTCTTTTATAAGTTTTTGGGAAATTGCAAAACTGTTATTTAAGTCGTCTTGTCTTTCGATTTCAAAATGTTGATTAAACATTTTAGCGTTTTGTTGTTCTTCTTCAATTGCATCAAGACATTTCCAAACATAAAATAATGTAACTCCTAACAACATCGCTACAGTTGCCCTAAAAAAAATGATGTCTAATATCATAACCATATCTAGTCAAAGATCTTATATCATACAAGATAATTAAGACTATTAATACATAAAGAACGATTCCTATAATTTGATAAATTTGATATTCTGTCATTTTTTAATCTTCTTTCTTTTTTCTACAACACAGATTGTATCTTTGTGCCAGCCACCATGGGGAACAAGCAAGATTCTTTGAATGGTGAACCCATAGTGTTTTTTCTTCTTCTATAAGTTTTTTGATGGGCTTTATCGAAAATGTGTTTTTGTTCGGCATAGCCCAGATTCTTTCGATTTTCAAATTTCATCACCTAATGGCGTTATACCCACAGAACACATATCATTGCAAAAATATAAAAATCCACTTGTGATTAATCCACAAGTGGTAAATATTTATAATAAACACAAACCCGACTTTAGTCGTGGGATAGTTGACTATCTGACGTCAGCTCCTGCTTACTCTAGTGCCAACGACTGAACACAATCTTTTCTCTTCTATATACAGATGAATTAGCTATAGGTTGGTCTGGTTCTGCTGCAAAATTGTTTTGCAATAGGGTACATAAATTTTCTTTTAATTCTTCTTCAGACATTTCAGAAGCTTTTTTTAAGCTATTTTTATTTTTGAATAAAATATTCTGATTATTCGTAAAAACCTCTCTATTATATTTATCGTACCAAACTGGAAATAAAATCATAATTACATCTCCTTTTATTAATTATATATGTAGAATATCGAGGATAGGGCAGTGGTCAATAAATTAACAATCCTACGCCAATGTACCAAATAAATATAAAAATAGGGGAGACCAAGCTCCCCTAAAATGTTATCTAATTCTTAATGATTCATTATATTCTAATTTAACTCCGTCAATTATTAATCCTTGATTAGCTATATCGTCATATAACTTTTGCTTGTCAGGCTTAGGTGGTTGAGGAACTAAATATTCTTCTGCTAATTTAGTTTCATCCTCAATAACAACCTTGCCTTTTCCTTTAGCTAGTGTAAATGTATATAAAGCTGTTTTAAGTTTTTTCTTGTCACAAAGATTAAACAATGTTGATAAAGCCGATTTCAAAAAGTTTATAGAATTATTAAAGCTATCTTTTCTTGCTCTAAGCCTTTTAATTTCTTCATCAATCTCTTTGACGTTGTTTTCTAAATGCTTTATATAACCAGCTGTATTATTCGCTTTTTCTTCTAGCGATTTGGTAGAGTCACTAAACTTTTCAAGCAATAATTCACGCTCTAATTTAATTCTATGCTCATCCATTTCTGTTTCGGGAACCATTTGATTAAGCTCTGCTAATCTCTCAATAATTTGGTTAAGTTGAACGTTTTGTTCGTATAATGTGTTTTCCATAATTTTCTCCTTTATTTGTTTTTTATTATGTATGTAATATATCGACAAATCATAAGTAGACTAATTATTAATCGCTCTACCACATGTACCAGTTTATAAAAACAAAACCCCCACAAAGATTAATTGTGGGGGAGTGTTTCTAAGGAAATATTGACTAATTTATATATTTTTTATTTTTGGGCTGATTAAGTTTTAGGAATAATTCTCATATTCCACGATTTTCTTCCCGTGATTTCCTCTGCTCTTTTCTCGGCTTTCATTATAATATCAAACTCTTCGCAAATTAGTCTATTAAATGGATCCCCATTTTTTATTTCTTCTTCTGTCATTTCTTTGTTGTATTGTTCGTATTTTCTATCCCACTCATCCTCATAAGCTTTTTGGCAGTCTTTTATAGTTTTTGCTTTTTTCAAAGCACATCTGTATTTGTTACTCATCCTGTATCCCATAATATACACTCCTTTATTGTTTTCTTTTATTTGTTTTGCTAGTTCCACAAAAGCATAAATATCAATTTAAGCCATACGAAGTTTAATAAAAAGAAGAAAATGCTCATTATTATTAATATAAAACTTAATGACTTACAATCTGCTGATGTTAAATATGCACATACTAACGCATGTTTTGATACAATATTTGTCGCAAAAATTAAACATATTATTAGCAAAAATAGTACGATTTGTGCTACAATAGCTATCATTATTGTCCTCCTTTGTTGTTTTCTTATGTATGTAATATATCGACAAGAAACATGTATATGAATTATTCGCTAGGCTATACGGTGTACCTACCTATGAGTAAAAAATTGCCCCACAATATTGTAGCGGGGCATTGTTCATTCAAATTATAGTTGATATTCTGTTTGCAATATTGATAGCCAACTTTTGACTTCTTCATTTGTTTTGCAATTAATGTGTCCGATTGGCTCGTTATTTTTGAAAATTGTTATTTGATTTTTAATATCAAGCCTTGATGATGGAGAAATAATAACTGTACAATCTTTATTTTTCGTTTTTATAGGGTCTAATAAAGGCTCTAAATCTACATTATATGCCCAATCAGATAAAATTCGATCATAAATAAATTTAGTTATTAGGTCGATATTTACAATTTTCGTTATTAGCATTTTTTCACTCTCGAAAAAGCCATTATTTATAAAATCTTGATTAACAAAATCTGATATCATATCTTCAATTCTATTAATAGTATCTATCATTACAAAACATTTATAATTATCGAAAAACTCTATCTTTACTATGGTATCGGGCGAAAGTTTCTTTCTATCAAAACGCTCTAATAAATCTTTTTTTAAAGTTTCGTAATTATTTACCAAACTATTAAGATCTGTACTATTAGTTGAACCATATGGAGCAGATTGACTCGTTTGGATCCAATCATTACCCACATCAGTTATTTTTTCTATCTCGTATTGAACAATATGTTCAGCCGAAAACCAGTCTCCATCCATCAAAATGTTTTTCCCTACAAGTTCTTGTTTTGATTTTACTGTTATCATAATCTATTCTCCTTTTTATTCATTGTTTTGTTATGTATGTAATATATCGACAAATCATAAGTATATTAATTATTTGTTATACTACAAGATGTACCCATACTCAAATTCGTTTCCAAAATTATAACAACAAAATAGCTAGATAATTCCAATCGACAATATTATAACGATTGAACAAAAGTTTATTAGGGGCTTATTTATTTTTTCTCTAATGTTTTGTGATAAAATAATGATAAATACATGGTAGAGGAGTTTTGTTTATGGATTTAGAAATTAGGAAGTTAGAAATTTGGAAAGCACGAGAAGCATTAGGTTCTGGAATGCCACTAGAAGAAATCGCAGAGAAAACCGGATTAGACTATGAATTAATTGTAGGACTTCGAATGGGATATATGGAATTCGAAAATCTTAGAATATCACAGGTTATGAAACTTATTAAGTTAGGCGAAAACGAGTGTATAAAAGAAGACTATAGAGAAATGATGGGGTATATTGGTATTGGCTCTTTTAACGAAAACAGTGATTATGTTGCGATTGTAAGAGATTATGAGTTATATGGCTACCAACCAATCATTTCATATTATCTACAATCTGAATTCGGGCAAATCAATCAAAAGTGTGAAGTTATAAAAGTAGAAGATGCTTTGAAAGAAATGGAAAAGTACTGCTACGTTGAACCAGAAGATGAGTTTTAGATTATAGGTGGGAAAATGAGTTCAAAATCAATTGATATAGAAAAAATAAAATTATTGTTAGAAAACGAAGCGTTCACATCTGAACTAATCGAACAAAGCACAGGCGTTAACAAAGGAATGATAGACAGCATAAGAGCAGGGGAGATGAATGTCGAAGATCTAGACCTCCAAACAGCTTTTATATTATCAAGATTATGCGATGGCATAAATATTTCATATGATTATGAAAATCTTTTGGAAGAATTTAGAGCAGACTTACACGAGTTTAGCCCTAAGCTTGTAGCTATTGTTAGAGAAGATAGGGGAGTGTACAAGCCGATAATAGATTATTATCTTCCACAATCCTTTAATAAGATTGATGAACCTTGCGAAATTGTTTACGCAAAAGATGTGCTAGAAGAGATGGAAGAGATGAACAAGCTAATATAAGGCAGAAAAAGCAGGTATATAGCACCTGCTTTTTTACAACAAATATTTAAGAAATATAATTAGGCAAAAAGGGAGATTTTTAGAAAAATCTTGACCTTTTAGTTTAATTGTGCCAAAATATAGGTTATAAATATCTGAATTTTCAGATTTTAGTAAATGTAAAAATCTTTTAAATTATTTTCATCGCATATTATTATTTCCTCTTTATCTAGTCTTTTGCAAATCCAAAAGTTAAAATATTCAGTATTAATTTTTTCTAATATTTCAACTGTTGCACCTGTTAATGTATCGTATGCGTTATATCCGATATCTATATCGGTTTTATTTATTCTTTGAGACATCTCACATTCCACCTTCTCTTTCTATTATTCTTGTTATACCCACAAAATGCAAGTGGTTATAAAAACAAACGTGAACAAAAAACATCCCCATTTTTATAAATGGGGAGATTGCTTTATAGAATCAATAATGTCTATCTTATAATAATCACCAACAGTTAATAGGACATCAATAATACCTGATGCAACAAGCTTTTTATAATTTTGAACACCTACTATAAAATTAATAAGCTTCGCTATTTGTTCTATAATGATTAGTTTACTTTCACAAGGTTTTTTAGAAACTTTTCTGAACTCTCGCATAATCGTATAAATCTTATCCAAATCGACTTTAGAATCAAGCTCATTTCCTACAACGAGGGTTATATACACATTGCAAATGCTATCTTTTATTAGGTCAAGATCGTCTAAGCACACGCCTTTTAACAAATCTGATAACTTCTCAATAGTTGCAAGAATGTTATTAGAGATCGTTACATCTAGACCAAGGTCTTGTGTCACATTTAATATATTTTTGTTTAATTCTTCCATTATTCCTCCAAAACTTTTGTTATCGCTTGAAGTGGGCTTCTGGCTTTAACAAGGCTTATTATTTCTTTTCCTTTTTTTCTAACTGCATAAAGCTCTGATTCTAGATAACAATACTCGTATTCCATATATTTTCTATCTAGTTCGTATGGTTCTGGAACGCTATGATATATATTTTCTTTTATCTCTTTATACGCATCGTGAATTTCCGATAATCCCATATTTACACCTCCTTTTAAAATATTGAGTCATCAATAACTAAAAATATTAGACCTATTGTTAAGACGATTAGACTAAGTGAACTGATAAATCCAAATATCTTTACAGAACCCATTTTTGGCTTGATTTGATAATCTAATATAGATTGCTCCATCTGCTTTATTTCGTTTTCGCTGTCTTTTATTACAGATTTTGATTTTGATATTTCTTTAGAAATTATAGAATTTGCAAACTCAATTTTATCTTCAGATATTTTGTCTTTCTCTCCTCGGCTAATTGCAGTTATTACCGCAAAAACTTTATCTTGATTATTCATTTCACCATAATATTTCAGCAAATCTTCTGTTGACATGTTCTTTATTGTCTCATTAATAAAACCACTTTCATACACAAACTTCTTATAAGCATAAACATTTGTTGTATCAAGTGTGTTATTATCATCTAGAATCTCTAATTCTTTGAGTTTATTAGTATAAGTTCTTTTAGATTCTTCTATCTTAGATTTTAATTCTTTAGTTCTTTCTCGTTGTTGAAATGTTTTTAAATCATTTATTACTACATTTTCATAGAATTGAATTCCCGGAAAATAATACCTATAAATTGGATTATTTACTCGAATTAAACATGTTATAGTAAAAATAATCAATGATCCTATAATCACTTTGGTTACCAATTTATTTAAATCATATTTAATATTTATCATTCGATTCCCTCCATCTTACACAAATCAGCTGATTTATATTTATTTTTCAAGTAATTACACTCTTCTTCAGTAAATATATTTCTTATACCAAAGATCTTTTTGTTTCCATCAAACAAAATCTTTTCTTCATCATTTTTAAAATCAACGACATTTAGATATCCGTAATCGCCCAATTCTTCGTTATATAGGTGATAGTTTTCACTAATTTCTTTAGCATTGAAGAATTTATCAAATTTTGATAATTGTCCTTTGTTTTCTTGCCAAACATTGAACATTGGGTCTTTATAATATAAGATATTATCTGAGATCTTATATCTTCTGTTATCTACTATATATTCAGTATTTTCTTTCCACCCCAGAATAACGCATAAACTATTAGTTATTAATACCTTTCCAGATTCACGAGCACTTATTTTTCTTTCCAATCTTTTAATTTGTCTAATAATTTTCTTTGCTTGTTTTGTGTTTAATTCTTTCCCTAATATTTGATCTACCGTATTGATAAACACATCGATATTAATATCTTGAATTTCTTTTTCTGTTCTTGTATTTTCCATAATATTCTCCTATAAAACAATGGGCGAGAGTCTAGTCTACGCCCACGATATAACTTTCTGACATTAATGAATATTCGTAGTCTTCGGTTTCTTTATCTAAAAAATTATAAATAAGATTGCTTAGTTCTTTTATTTTTTCGTTACCTAGACTTTCTGCTAAACTATATTTGTCATTTAAAAAATAAATGTTATCCCAATAATTTTCATCAATCGTTTCAACAATCCATTCTCCACAGTTTTGTGGAACCTCAGGTTTTTCGAACTCAATTATCCAAAACTCCTTTATTGTTGACAATAACATAATCTCAGAACGATTACATGAATCCACTAATTCCACTAATTCTTCTGCAAAAATATCTTGATTGGGGATATAGTCAGAGTTATCTATGTTTTCGTTAAACTCTCGTAAAACCCTTAGACCTTCAGTTTTTGCTTTATCAAAACTATCGAACATCTCATTTAAATACGTTCCTTTATCTCCGTAAAGGCTACAACAATATGTTTTGTTTTTATCCATAAGTCTTACTCCTCTTTAGCTTTCCAACCTACACCATAATCATTCCACAAGAAACATTCGCTAAATGATTTTATTTTAAATCTTGCAAACCTATCATCCTTATCAACTAAGGTAGCGTAACATGTGAACTACTCGGCAATTGAATTACCGAGCATCCGATATACGATGCAAATACATCGCAGATTCGGGGTGTGTCCATAACACCTATACTGCTTTTTACACAGCTACTTTTAATAGATAAGGGCTTTTTATCTCATAAGGATTGAGATTAATAACCCTTTTTTCTTCTTGCAAATATAATCTTAATATATTGTAAGCTCCGATTATATCAGCGTTCCAAATATTATCCCCATCTCTATACAATCCTCTTTTTATTCTGTTTGATTTTTTAGCATACTCTTTACTTACAAATGGGGCTACTGGGCTTGTTTGACTAGAATATGATTCTTTTTGTTTAACTAGTCTTATCCCTTCCAATCTTAGCTTATATTCAAGCATTTGATATATTTTATTGTATGGCAAGGAATGTAATTTTTGATTATTAACATGTCCAATATTATTATCTTTTCTTATTCCTTTAATATCTCCGATTATTACTGTATTGATATTGTTAACTACACAGTAATTCACAATGGCTCTTGTTGTTTTATGCAAGTAGTCATTTATACAATTATTCTTCTTTAAAAATAGGCTAGAGATATGTTTTGAACTTTTAGGATTTTTTATTCCTTTAGCATTTTGAATACTACTGTATTGTGATTGCACTCTTGATATCTCTTTATTGTATTTATGACATATCGCAAGATATTTTCTTCCGATTATAAAACTCTCATGAGTATTAGAGTTAAAACAAGAAAAGAGGTTGTGAAGTCCAAGGTCAATACTTAGATATGAATTATTATCTACACGATAATCTATATCTTTAATTTCGTAGATTACGATAATATTGCTCTTACCATTTATCGGAGGATATATTTTTATCTGTTTTATTACATCAAAGTCCTTGAAAAACTTATTTTCAAGATAAAGGTAATTATCTTCAATGCCATAGTTAAGATACATATATTCCTTTAATCTTTTTGATAAAGAAAGTCTTATAATATTCTCATCTACTTTATGTGATATCGCATTTTGCATATAAGTAATTGCTATATTATCAGACTTGTATTTAGGTGGTTTTGGATTAACAACATTAGGGCTTTTGCTTTTTAATAGAGAATAAAACGACTTCCATGATTTATCTAGTTGTTTACAAACTTCTTGTGCCGTTTGAGATGGAAGTTGTTTATACCATAAATCGTCTTTATGGTATTTCTTTTGAAAATACCAATTTGGATAATCACAAGGAAGATTTAATTCTTTGTAGTTTAGTTTTTCATAATTACAAACATTCCAAAGCTTATATGCCGCATAGCACATGTGACCTATAATGTTAGATTGTTTATTTGTCAAAATTACGCTTGTTTTTCGTGCTAGTAGCATATATTCACCTCCTTAATATGCTTTAGATTGTTTTTCGATATATCTCTTGATATCTTCTTCTGATACACAACCAATGGTTTCACAATAATACGAATGATTCCATAGTTGTCCTTTCCATAGCTTTTGTCTTAAGTCTGGATATTTCTCAAAAAGCTTTCTTCCCGTTATTCCCTTTAAATACTTAACAATTATTGTTACCGATAATTTAGGTGGGGCAGATATGAAACAATATATATAATCCATTTCTCCACACTCAAACAGTTTCACAGTAAAGCCTTTATCTTCGCCAATTTCTATTGCCAACTCTTTGAGATAGCTCTCAATTTCAGCTGACAATATTTTTCTTCTATGTTTTACAGACCATACAATATGGTAGTTAATATTGCACACCGAAGTGCGGTAATATACTAGGTTATCTTTCATACATATAGTATACTATATTTCAATCAAATAAGCAAACAAATGTTCGCCTGCCGCTTTCATCTCGGCAATTGAATCACCGAGGATTCCTGCTCAATTTCCTAAATTTCATATATCCTCCCAAACTCTAATTATCTTTTGCTTTCCAGCCTACGCCATAATCATTCCACAAAAAACATTCGCAAAATGATTTGATTTTAAACCTTGCAAATCTTTCATCTTTATCAACTAGGGTAGCGTAACATCTGAATTTTTCTTTAGTTTTGTTCACATCATAAATAGCGTATTTTTCACCTTCGATAAATTTCTCCGCTACTTTATTTTCGTGTTTAACCTTATCAAAAAATTTTTTATAATCAATTTTAAAATTACCTTCATCATCTATTACAGATTCATCTTCATCATATAAATTGTCATCCATGATTTGTCTCCTTTCTTTGTTCGTAAATATTTCATGTTCTTTTCTAAAATCGATAATCTCAAGATTATATATAAGAAAAGATCTAACGGAACTATAAGTTCTGTTTAATTCGTTCGATATTTTCTCTGCAACCTTAGAGAGTCTTTCTCTAGGATTATCATGAATCACTTTTTTACATACTTGTATTTCTTCACACGACCACTTCAACTAAAAAGCCTCCTTATAGTTGTTCTAATATATTTTTTAGTAATTCTTCATCTTTATTTCTTTTAATTGCACCCATTTTTTCAAAATATGACATAAGTTCTTCTTTAACCTTTAAATAATTTTTATCAAAGCAACAGTCCAGAATATCTGCTTGTATATCCAAAACATCAGCCAATGTAAGCATTTCTACATCACCGTTTTCAAAAGAATATCCGCTATCATCAAATAGGGTACTATCCCCATTTTGAATATTTGAGTAAACTAGATCTTTATTTCTAAAACTCAACCTATCGTGAATATTAGTACCTATATAATGATTTGATCGAGGACTAGCTTTATCAGTAATTTTTATTAACGGTATTCGCATTTTGTAATCGTTATACATTTGTTTGTCCTTTTTAATCCACTTTTTTCTCTGCATTTACATCATAGAAAATCTCTTGAACAGATTTATCTGCTAATGTTGCTATTTTTGCCATTCTTTCTCTTGATGGAAGACATCTACCTTTTTCATAATGACCCCAAGCAGTTCTTGAAATTCCACAAAGCTTAGCAATATCATTTTGAGATAGATGCAATTGTTTGATTCTGATATGTTTAAGCTCTTTAGCAATTTCTTGTTCCGGTTTTAATTTGTAATCACTTTCATCAAGCGGTCTAATGTTGTTATAGTCTATTTTCATTGTGTTTTTTGAGCAACAGATCAGATATTACAACAATGTATATCTGAATCTTTGTCTTAACCCCTTTCTAATATATTTTTGGTTTTAAAAGACAAGAACGTAAAATATTCTTTGGCTTTTACCTTATGTTTTGTATATGACAGAATTTGTTGCATTTGAAATAAATCAAACATACAAGCCCATGTACCAATTTAATTGTAATCTGTAAATAGATTAAATCAGTTAAAAGAAAACAAGATAACGAAAAGAATATGATTATAAAGATAAAATAATAACAATAGTACTACAAAGCGACAAGTAATTAAAACACATATAGAAATGTATTGCAATTACATTAACACAATGATATAATGTAACTATAATACAAAACACATGTAACAAATAACAAGTAAAGGAGAAAAACATGGTTATAACTATAGGGAATAACAAAGGTGGAGTTGGAAAAACGACACTTAGCACTGTATTCACTTATATACTTAGTGACTTAAGAAAAGAAAAAGTATTAGTAATTGATACAGATCAACAATCAAATTTATCTAAACTTTTAGAAATAACTTATGAAAAAAAATTTGACGAGAACAAAAACATATACCAAGCCTTATTTTCAGCTGAAAGTATAAAGAACTATATTCAACCCGTAACAAGTACATTAGACATACTAGTAGGTAGTTGGGATATGGCAAACTTCGAAAATAACGTTGGAAAGATTTATAAAGAACAATCTATTCCTTTTATTTTAAGGACTAAGCTAGAAGAAGTTAGAAATGATTATGATTATATAATTATTGACACATCTCCTACAACGGGATTGTCAACACAAAACGCAATAATAGCAAGTGATTATGTAATTATAGCAACACAAACAGTACCACTAGCATTTGATAGCACAGACAGATACTTTATGTTTTTAACACAAATATCAAATCAAGTATTTGATGGATTTGAATTATTAGGAATAGTTCCATATTTAGTGGGGGATTCATCTACCGACAGAACGTATATACAAAGATATAATAGCGAATTTAACGTAGATTGTTTTAGCAACATGATTAAGGCCTCAGATAGGGTAAAATCGTGGTCTAATAATGGAATAACAAGCCATTTACCATATGACAAGCGTACATTAAAAATGTATGAAGATGTTTTAGATGAAGCACTAACTAGAACTGTAAGTATGTAGGGGGGAATATTATGAAGAGCAGAGATTATAGAGACGATAATAACAAAAAGAACAAGAACATTATAAGTACTAATATTTTGGAAAGAAAGACAGATAATTCAAAGAGTATTAGAATATATGAGGAAGATTATAACTTTATTGATTTCTTATCAATTTGGAAGAAAGATACGATGGTAAGTTTAATAAATTCAATGATAAAAGAATATAAAGAAAGCCATCCAGAAGAAGTTGAAAAATATAAGGCATTTCAAGAGTTTCAAAAATAAATAAGCGATTATAACCGTAGATTTTCTTCTACGGTTATTTTTTTCTTTTTTTCGCTGAACAAACATGTATATTATATGAATAAGGCATTGTTTAAAATAAATACAATATTATAGTATTGTGTCGGACTATATATATGACAGAATTTCTATCCCTATATTTTATATTTTAACACAATTGACAAAATACTTGATAGAATAACTATTGAGGAGGAAAAGTGTGAAAAATATAAATTATACAATTATTAGGGGAAAGAGTAAAGGAATCGTTAGAAAACTAACAATGCCTATATCATCTAACGAAACAAGAAAACATATTTCAAAAGAGGATGAAGAAAACTTTTTTAAAGCATATAATAGTCCTGATATTGATGAAAACAGTAAAATAAAATTAGCCAATCAATTTTTAAAAGAGTTTATGCCATTAGTTTATTCATATGTTAATTCCTATTGTCATAGAAACAATTACCAAAACTTTGAATTTTCAGAAATTAGAGATGATCTTATTTCTGAGGGGTTAACAGCTGTGTATCGATGTTTTGACACATTTGATCAATCTAAAAAGATAAGGTTTACGACTTATGCTTCAAGCTGTATACAAGGTAAAATTAGAAACTATTGCAGAGATCATCATTTACGATACTTTACTGGAACAAGAACTCTTTATGAAAACATTCAAAAAGATTATAAAAAGGCAAAACAACAAGGTATAGCTAATGATTTTAAATTTGATAAGTGCAATTATGTTGCAGTTAAATCTTTAGATGAATTAACCGATACACAAGATAAAGATATGTATTTAGAGTATTATAGTGATTCACAAATACAAAGTTTGTATAAAGATAGCACAAATATTAGTGAAGTTTATTCAGAAAATTATGAAATCTTTAAACTTCTTTGTAAAGATTTAACAGAGATAGAATACGCTATGACAATGCTGTTTTATTCTAGCTTTACAAAGTTACAAATTGCAAATAAGTTTAATGTTGAAAAAAGCGTTGTTGAAAAATGTATAACAACTACTTTAAAGAAAATGCGTAACAGAGCAACAGAGCTAGGATTAAGTAAGGATTATTTCGAATTTTGATCTACAAATAGGGTAAATCGTGAATTTATAGAAATATCTAAAGGTTTATATTATGGAAATAATATAACGTTTTATATCACATACGATAGAAGAAAGCCATTAATTGGCTTTTTTTTATTTATTTTTTAAGTTTCATAAAATCACCTTAAAAATAAAATCACCTTAAAATTATAACATGTTATTTTACAATGCTCTACAAATTCCAAAAAAATATTTTGTTTTCAAAGAACTCTCACTCCTTAATTATGTTATACCCACGAACACAATCATTTTGAAAATATTGAAATGAATTTTGCGAAAATCTTATATAGTTTTATTTTCTCATCTTAATTTTACAAATTATTGTTAAAAATGTATCCTAAAAGCATGTTTTACAGTCTATCGTATTATATGCCACGTTAACGCAGTTTTATCTTCTAGACATATAATTACATACCTCAAACATTAAAACCTTCGTATAAGAGCTTATATGAGGTCTTTTTTTATGGATTTTAGAAAATTTATAAAAAATAGCTACCCTACCATTCTATTTCAGTCTCACCCGGCATATTGACAAAAGATTGTAGTTGTGTCAGAATATAATTAAAGAAGAAAATCAGAAAGTAGGATATTATGATTATAGAAATTAAATCAAAATCTCAAATAACAATTCCAAAAGAAATTATGCAAGAGTTAAACATAGAAAAAGGAACTAATCTTGAATGTAAAGTCGTTAATGGAGAAATTGTTCTAACACCTATTAAATTTATCGGTAAGACGGACATAGAAGAAATAAAAAAGAAATTGAACGACATAAATATATCAGAAAATGAATACAACGATATTATAGGTATTCTAGAAAGGAAATAGAAAATGAAACAAAGAGATAGTCTTTTAGAAAAAATATTAAATACAAATTCTAAATCTTTAAAAGTTGAAGTAACGGAGGTTCCCCCATTTATTTCAAACTACGTTAAAGATTTATATGTAATGTACAATCTATCGAAGCATACTATCATTGATTATTTTTCTCTGATTACGATATTTACTAAAAAGATGTTTTTAACTTTTTACGATAAACCATACTATGATATCATAACAGGAAAATATGACGAACATTATTTAAGTGTTGATGAAAAGTTTTATGAACAAGTTGAAAAAAGACACGTCAATGATTTCTTAGCCGAATTAAAGCTTGAAAGAAATTTAAAAGAATCTTCTGTCATTACTAAGATAAGACAATTAAAATCATTCTACTCATATCTCGAAGAACATTACGATATAAAAAATAACGTAAAGAATATAAGAATTCCAAAGGCTGAAAAAAATCTACCCGTATATCTTACGTTGGAAGAAGCCGTATCTTTAGTTAATGTAGTAGATAAAGATATTGAACAACATAAATCATCTAAACTAAAATGGGTATGTACCAGAAACAAATGTATGATTGTAATGTTATTAAACTGTGCATTAAGACGTTCTGAATTGCGTTCTATAAATATTGAAGATATAAAAGAAGATTATATTATAGTTATGGGAAAAGGTGCAAAAGAAAGAACAATATATCTAAATGATTTAACTAAACAATCAATCAACGATTATTTAAGAGTTAGACCAAAAGATGCAAAAGATAATAAAGCTTTATTTATAACAAAAAACAAACACACATATTCTAGAATTAGTTGTGAAAGAATTGGAGATGTAGTTAAAAAATATTTAAGAAAGGCAAACCTTAACGATCAGTTGTTCTCTACCCATAAACTTAGACATACATCAGCAACACTCATGTATCAACATGGAAATGTAGATTTAAGAAGCCTTCAGCAAATTCTAGGACACGCTAGTTCAAAAACTACTGAAATATATACACATGTCTACGATAAAAACTTAAAAAAAGCAGTTAATACTAATCCACTTAATGTATTATACGAAGAAAACAAGAAGGGCTTATAATAGCTCTTCTTGTTTTCTTATCCACTTAATCTATTAATCATCTCTTAACATAAAAAACATAAAAAACATAAACGGAATAATACTTGATAAATATAAATTAATATTATCATCAGCTTTTTCTTTCTCTTTCTTTTCGCTTTTTTCTATAATTTTATATATTTCAGTAAAACCGTTAGCTATTCCCTCATCAACTTTATTATTTTCGAATGAAGGCATCATTTTATCCTCGATAATTCTATTAACTTTATTATCAGAAAGAATCTCATCAAGCCCTTTACTAGTTATAATCCTTAAGTATTGTTCGCCTTTAGAAGTTTTTGCTAATAATATTAATACGTCTTTTTTATTATTGGAACTCTCCAAACCACATTTCTCAAACGCTTTATCAGCATATTCCTTAACATCGTATTCAAGATTATTTACCGTTAGAACAAATATTTCGCCATTATCCTCTAAATTATTATTTGCCTCGTTTATTTTATCTTTAGTTTCATTTGACAACACATTTAAGTTGTCTTCATAATACCATTTTGAATCTGTCCTGCTCGCAAAAACCTGATTATTATTGTTAAGCATTGTTAGAAAAAAGCCAACAATAACAACAACTCTGATTAACATTTTCTTAATTTTGTTTAATTTCATTGATAATACCCCCTCATTATTTATCACTCGCTATGTGCGAGAAATTATTGACTCTATACATCGTTAGTGAATACCTTATGAAAAACACTTGCTATTTGAAAAACACTTGCTATTGCAAAAAATGTATCTTGTGTGCCAGCAATAACATCTGAAATACACTCGCAAAGTGCGAGAAAAAATACAGGATACTTATGCCAAATTTTCTGAGACACACTCGCAAAGTGCGAGAAAAGTTGATATTATAATCACAAAGAGTGTAAGTCGAGAGACACCCCCGCATGTGCGGGTAAAATATAGCTTAATTCTAGAAGTCGGTCTTATTAACAGGAATACCCCCGCGTGTGCGGGTAAAACAAAGAACGCTTTTGCCCACATGAATTCTTTAAAGGAACACCCCCGCGTGTGCGGGTAAAATACTAATAAAAGCTTAGATCTATGCGATAATACAAAACAAATTAATTGATTTTTCTTTGTTTTTTTTCTTTGTTTTGTATTATTTACACACCTCTCGCCATTGCGAGAAATATATAAACGAAACCTGCAAAAAAAAGTTGAATTTCTGGAAGGAAACCATATATACACGATTTTTTATTTTTTATATAAATCTTTTTGCATGGTTTCGCTATATTCTTTTAGAGTCTTTGTAGCTTCAATGGTTCTATTTATCCTATTTATCTGATCTTCCTTATCCTTAGCATTTATAATATTTCTTAGATAATCTATAGAATACTGCTTGTAAGTTGAATATAATTCTTTTGAGTAGTTAGTCCAATTATTAAGTTCTGGATAGCCCTCATATTTATCTATTGCATACTTTAGTACTTTAAACTCACCATCTAACCCATTTACAGTTGATGCTAAAAGGGATCCTTCTTCTCCTTTTGTTGGTTGATTTTCAAGAACCCATACTTTTAATTTCAAAAGAGATGTTGGCAATTCTTCTATTTGATTATCTATTTTCATTAACTTGGATTTGTATTCGCTTATTGCATTTTGCTTTTCCTGTAATGTTAGTGTTTGCTTATTTGAATTGTCTTTACTTGAACAAGAAGTCAACCATATACAAAGCACAAACACTGTAATAAAAATCTTTAATAATCTTTTCAAAATATTTCCTACATTTCTACTTTAATTGAAGATGGCCCTTCATCTTCTTTGTTATCCTCTGACTTTTCTTCTCCATCTGTATCTTTTTCTAACTCATCTTCTTTTTCTTCAGAAGTATTGCTGTCGGTTTCTTCTTCTTTTTCTTCAGAAGTATTGCTGTCAGTTTCTTCTTCGGTATTCAAATCTACTTCTTCAATTAAATCTTCATTTAAAACCTCATCATTATTGTCTTCCTTTATCTTTAATTCATCAGGAAGCTCAATCTTTGGAAGAGAATCCTCTTGTGCTTTATTGATAGTTTCTTCTATATTATCGATAATTTCTTTTGAAGATTCATCAGCAGCATCCATTTGAGCCGATAAAATTGGATTAACTATTTCATAATATGAACCTGCGTTATCGTTGATATAAAAATCTGCAACTATATTTTCACAAATATCAGAAAAATTTTGTTGATATATTTTTTTAAATTCATCTTCTGTGTATTGTTTATTGTTTAAATCATCGAACATTTCTTCAAGCTTTGATACTATATATATTTTCATAATTAACACATCTTCAATTTCTGAATGATATAACTTTAAGCCTGTGTTATCTAAAATATACTTATCTAAAGGGTCGTTATTGTCCTTGTTTGAGTCGAAATCAAAAGCTAATTGAAGAGCCACACTCATACGAGATGCCCTCATTTGTCTGTAATCGTCTTCAGTAAAATAAAATCTCCATGTTTTCTTTTCCATTGTTTTCTCTCCTTTGTTTTTTAAAATTTTGTATTTGCTATATCGTCTTGAACAATATCGGATGGCTTTCTAATTTCAGTTCCACCGCTCTTGTTGAGATATCTAATACCTAATTGTTCTTTTATATAATCTGGATCATCTTGCATCTCTAATCTTGCTTCTAATTCACCTGGATATTCGAACATAGCGAATGTTTGCCAAGCGTATCTTTTATTAAAAGCAACAGCTAATACATCCAAATCATCTTTATGTTTTTGATAAAGTTCTTCTTTATCAAATGCAAAAAATCTAGAAATTGAATATACCTTTTTATCAAATGAAACTTCATGGGTGTCATACATCCATACAAATGTTGCGATATACTTAGCTTTTCCATCTACATTTTCTGAAACATCACACATACACCATGTTTCTTTAACCTGACTAGCATTTCTATTTTGATCCAATGCTACTGTTATTGGATAATAGAAGATTTCTTCATATCCTAGCTTATTTTCTCTTTCTAATCCAATCATTTCTTCTAGTTCATCTGTAAAGTAGTATCTGAAGATTTCGTCAGTCTCAAAAATACCGTTAACCGTAAATCCAATTGTTGGATATAGATCAATTTTTCTATCGTAGAAGTTGATTTCTTTTTCTCTAAGTTGATGAACACCTTCAAATGTTTTTTCATCTTCAAAATCAATTCTTTTAGCTATAAAGCTAAACCATTTTTCCCAATCTTTGATTTGTGATGCTCTATTTATGCTTTGAACATCTTCTATTTCAGATGAAGCGATATTGAACTTGTCAAAATTGTTGTAAACTAGGTTATCTTTAGAAACATTACTTAATCTCTCGTAAATTCTACCTGATGATGATAAAAGGTTGTTATTATCCTCTTGGTCTGTTTTTAAAATATTGAAAAACTCATCTTTAAAATTCATTGGAATATTAGAAATGCTTTCTTTATTAATTTGGAAGAATTGTCTTGCTGCCTCTATAGAAGCTGTATCTAAAGGTGCAATATTTGAAATTGTTTCATCATCAAATTCTAATTTGTTTCCTATTCCTTCAAAAGTTGTTGGAATAAATCTTGTAGAATCGAAATCAAAATTAATAAAAGCATAAAGCTGAGAATGTTCTTTTTGCTTTTTATAGTATTCTTCTTTCTTTAAATCTTTGAAATACAAAGATACAGCTATCTCTAATAAGAAATCTTCCTTAGAAGCTAATTCCTTAGATTCTGTTGCTAAAGATTCTATGATATCTTTTCTATCATTTGATAAATTGTTCATAAAATCATCGCACAAAATCTCTGCTCTTTCTTTTAAATCTGGATTATCAGTCAAGAATGTATCTTTAAATTCTTGATATATCTTTTCTGAACTTTCTAAATCATTTGAATAAACAAATTTATTCATAGTGTTAAAGTTAATACCAACGATATCATCAAAGTATTTTTTATCTTCTAGTCTCAAATACAACATTGACGGTAATAATATTTCAGAATCATTTTCTAATGTTGTAGAGTAATTATAGTATGCTTTTACAAAATAAATGTAAGGGCATTTCAAGTATTTAGACAAATAATCATTGTCTATGATGTTTTTTGGAAAATCTATAACATCTTTTGTGTAATTGTATAAATCTTCTCCATTTTTTAAATAATTTTTAATCATATAAATCTCCTTTTATTGGCCGAGAGAACTATAAAACAGCCCTCTCAAGCCTAATTTACTACTAATTTGATAACGAATAGAAAAAGATATGAAAATAGGGTTTATTCTAAAAGTGTGTACCAAAATTACATTTCCATTCCTTCTTCTACTTCTCTTTCTGTTGTATTACCAATATCGATATTTTCTTTTACATTTTCAACATTTTCTTCAATTGCCTTTTCTTCAACTTGTTGTTCTTTTTCTTTAGCCTTTTCTTCTCTATTTTCTTTAAATTCATTTAGAACATCATCAAAAATCTTATTTAACGATTCTTTTAGTGCATTGTTTTTAAGATTATCTTCATTTTCATCTAGGAATTTATATGTTCCAGATTTCTCTATTTCGGACAATTCACCTTTAATTTCTTTAAGAATTGCCATTCTAACCTTTAACATTTGCATTTGATTTGGCGTACTTTCTAAATTTAATTCTTTTGAGTTATATAGTTGGGCTAAAAATTTATTAGACAGATCCCTGATATTTTTTGGTTCATTTTGTAACGCTTTTGAATCATGTAAACTACTGTTAAATTCGTATTTACCTATTCTGAATAGAAGCTCTTCGTTAGTTTTTACTACCTCATTAGTATTTTTGTTTTTTATTAACCCAGATTCAAAATCAACATCAAGCCCCGATTCATTCAATTCTTTTAGTTTGTATTGCAACATTTCATTAACATCTTTAATTCCGTTTTTAGAATCAACCACTATAGACTTAACCGTTGGAAGCTGATTTTCAAGTTTCAATCTGGCTTGTGTTCCTGCTTGGTCATTATCTAGCATTAATATTACATGCGAAGGATCGATGTTATTATGAAAACAATAATCTCTCAAATCTAAGTTTCTAGCATTACCAACGCCTAATATTGATACAAAATTTACTTTATCTTGTTTAAGGTCAATATCTTTTAACGAGTTTTGAAGATTGTCTCTATAAGGGTTATACAAATTTTCTTTAATTTCTTCTGGACTCTCTAGATTGAGATCTCTCATGTAATCATATCTATTGTCAATTTTACATAAGCTTAAAGCACTAAGGGCATCTATTGTAGCCTCTGTTATAATTGTGTATTCATGGGCTTTTCTTTTTTCTGGTGGATAATCCTTTAGACTATTTCCTACCCATGACTTAACAACACCAGATGGTAACTTCGAATTAACCTTAGAACCTTTCAATCCATCTATCTTCTTATTTATATTCTTGTTAAATTGCTCTTTTTTAGACTTAGCACCTATTTGATATCTTTCCTTGTCACTATCAGATAAAGAATTGTATTGTTTTTCGGTAATTTTTGAAAAAGGACTTAAATAAAGATGATAATCTTTTTTACTAACCTCATCTAAAGAATTATATTGATCATAACTAATATATTTTTTATAGTCATTGGTTCTATATGATTTTTGGCAATACACCTTATTTGAAATGTTTCTTTGTTCTTGTTGCATTTGAACATTACTATATAAGTCTGTAACCTCTGTTATCATATAAGGCTCATTATTCTTTGGATCAATACTAGCTTTTATTATAGGATTATTTTTATTAACCTCTTTTAAAATAGTTCCTGGTATTTTTCTTTTTTCAACCAAATAGTCTTTTACCGCTTTTGTTGCTGAATCCATTAAGAAACTATCAGTATTCTTATCGGACAAATATCTCGAACTATAGCCGATTTCTCTTGCATATAAAAGTTGGGATTTGTTAAAGTTTTTAGAAGAATCTCTTCCAGAACGAGTATCAATTGTTCTTATTTGATTAACAGTTAAATTCATATCGTTGTTACTCATTCTATAACCAGACATTGACCTAACCTTTGATATCTCCAATAATAATAATCCCATTTGATAATCTGTTAATGGTCTTTCTGTAATCTTTTGATATTTTTCAATTACATCAAAATAAGTGTTTACTTTATCATCGATCTCGTTAAATTCCTTTTCTTTATTTAATTGTCTCTCGTCAAATGCTTGAAGTGATGTTTTACCTTGTAATTGTTTTATTATATTGTCTCTTTCAGCTGCACTTCCAGCTACTTTATAAAAGTCTATTGTATTCATCAATGCACTAAATAAGTCATTGTCTTTCTCTTTGTTAATAACGACTTTAGAATTTTTAGCATATTCTTTTTGAATATTTTTAACTAATAAATTACCATTGAAAAAGCCGAGAGAAGTTTGAGTTCCTAGATTATTTTCTCTAATTTTTTTGAAATCCCCTATCTTGTTTCTGTAACTGTTATATGTTTCTAAAGCTTGTGCATTTTCTTTTTCAAATTCCATAGCTTTTTCCCAAATTACTTTTAGTTGAGGATTAGTATTATCTAAATAGCTTAGCATTTTATCATTTGATCTAAACATATTTTCTAGTTGGATGCCTTTACTGTGACAATAAACACCTAAAGCTGAATTCATCCAAGGCTCTCTTTTGCCCTCTTTAAAGTTATATAGCGTTCCTGTCTTTTCAAATTTCCATACATCTTGCTCTATTTTATGTCTATCATAATCCCAAACATCACCGTAAATCTCCTTAAACATATCTAAAGGTGATTTTCCGTAAGTATCTGTGAATTGGAAAATATTATTATATACATACTTCTTTAAATCATATGAAAGGTTTGCTTTTGAGTTATAGATAATGCTGTCATCTTTTAATGTACAACTACTCATAATAGATTTTAATGCCGAAGCACCTAAGCCAAATCTCGCATTATCAATGTATTTTTCAGTATCATAGAAATCTTTGTTAGATTTTACATAAGTGTTAACTGTTACACGCTTTGTTCCGTAATCTGAAGTTCTTTTATTAAGACTGTTATTTAGGTTAGTCGCCATAGCATTTTCAGATGTTATATTATTATCTTTCCAGTTAATTCTTGATACATCTGGAATATACGCATTTTTAATATCGTCTAATTTCTTATTGAATGATTGGGAAGGCGTATTTTTATCTATCTTAGCTAATAGGTTAATTACAGGACTACTGTTAGAATAAGTTACTAAATTAACCCCCGTTGATTGTTGAAGCTTATTTAAAGAATATGAAAATTCTTTTAAAAAAGCTCTATCATCAATTCTTTTTAATGTTTTCGAATTAGTCAAATCTACAGTATTATTAGCAAGTTCTATAAAAAGTTCTGTGTAGTTATTTAAGCTATCATAAGAGCTTAAATCAAATGAATAAATGTCCTTTTCATCTCTAACATAGATATTACTCATTATGTTATTTACCGTTAAAACGCTTATATTCTCATTTGTTGGTAAATTTTTTAAACCTAATTTAATGTCTGTATTATCATTAAAAAACTTAATATATGATTTAATATCTGTTTGTGCAAGTCTTTGATTAGAGATGTTGGAATCTAGATTTTCTAATGTTTTTTCAGCAATAGCATTTCTATACTCCCCTCTAAATAGGCTTGAAACTTTATTGTTTATATAATCCATTTTTGTATTGTGTAAATACTTATTAGGATCAGAAAACGCCTTAGCTAATATATCTTGATTCTTCTCTATATCATCTAATGTTTTAAAAGAAATATTTAAATCTTTCTCAATTGATTGAAAAAAACTTGTATAGTCATATCCTGTTGCTGCCTCAAATATCAATGGTAGAGAGTTTGTATATACACTCTTATTATTTTCTACCCAGGTCAATTCTTGCCTATCTTTATCTAAGAAAAACCTATTTTCACCCATTGATTGTAAAATGTTATTGTTTTCGTTATCAGATAAGTTTTTATCGTTAGTGTTGGAGAAATAAATACCAAAAGCTCTAAACATTCTAACTTGTAGCGTATTTTCATTGGCATTTTCTTTGTTTTTAGAAAATTCTAAAACTGTAGATAGAAAATCTTTGAAATCTGATTCAAAATATATTTTTGCATTTTCACTATCATCGAATTTATAATCATCCTTTAAATCTATAGGAATGAATAAATTACTTCTATACTTTTCTGAAAACTTTTCAAACGTATCTAAATCAGTCGCTAGATTGTTGTTCTTATAGAAATTTTCTCTGGTTAAATCAGACTCTCTTTTAGTGTTATTTTCAAGTCTTAAATCTCTCTTTTCGGCAAATGCTAATTCATTATCGGTTACTAATATCGATATGTTGGAATTATTAGCTTGAAAACTTAAAGCCCTGTTACCTAGCGTTTTATTTTCTATTCTTTCTAATGCTTCAGATAAGTTCATTCTTTCATTTAATAGCTTATTATCTTCAACGATATACTCGACCTTATAACCGTTATTTATTAAAATATCCTTAAGATTAACATTAAAATCTTCGTAGTAAATCTTATCTTCATAAATATTAAAATCCAATTAAACTATCCCCTTTCTTTGAGCCATATAACTATCCAAATATCCACTGATACCGGATCTTTTAAATTCCTCAAATATTTTTTCTATGTTCATATATAATTGTATATTGTAGAATATACTGTCTTGCTGTCTTGTTAATAAATCAACATAGATATTTAAGTTTAATTGTAGAGAACTAGTAGTCCTTAATATCGATTCGTATATTTTATATTTCTTTATAAGGCTATTTATTGAGATATTCGAATTAGAATATCTTTCTAATGTATCGATAAATTTTAAAATTGATCTGTCATAATTATTATTAGTCAACATATCAATGCTTTTAAAACTATTTCGTATTTTCGAAATAAATGTAGTAATGTCATTTGTAGATACATCACTTGTAGATATCGTGGCTATTAATTCTTCCAGCTGCTTTGATATATCCAATACCGCTGCTTCGAGCTTATCATTAGATTCATATACTCCATTTTTTTCAAAAATGCTTAGTTTTAAATTATCTATCATGTGTTTTTTGACATTTTCTAAATCTGGGAAGAACACACATAAATTGCTATCAATATTTTCCAAATCCTTCTTAAACTTTATAATATCGGAATTATTCATTAAAAAATCTTTCATAAAGAATTTACCAATATTTATATAATCATTAAGAATATTCGTATATGCCTGTGATTTATTTTGTATTGATAATTTCATATTGTTGAAATCTCTAATTGGTTCAGTATTTCCACCCGTTATTTCTAAGATTTTATTAATGTATATAATTTTATACTCGTCATTGATTACTCTATTGTTTATATTTAAGAGATTATCTTTTAGTTTATCTTTCATATCAGATATACCAACTACATTTTGCCAAACCCCGTTATTATACATAGGAAGATTTAACAAATCTTGTTTAACTTTTGAAATCTCTTTATCTTCTATGCTTTTCATTTGTTTTTGAGTAGCAAGATATAAATAGAAATCGGAATTTTCGCAAACAAATTCTTTAAAAGAGAACTCCTTAAAACCGTATAGAATATTTCTTTCGTTTTCTTTTTTGATTAAGATATCGCTAAAGAATTCATTATTTTCTTTCAAGGATTTCAAAACCTCTATTTGAACATCTGAATAATTGCCTAAAAAAGTTTTTACAATATTGTTATTAAAAAGATTGAATACAGGATATATTTTAAAAACCTCATCCTCGTAAACCTTGTTTATCTTTTTTCTAGTAGTTATCTTATTGTTAGAACAGTAGTTTCTAAACTTTCTATTTAAACCGTCATATTCGAACACTAGATTGTACGATCTGATGATTTCTAGAGGATCTTTAAAAATATTTACGATATCTTCTTTAATCTTTTCTTTATTATTCGTATCGTTTGTCGCTTCGAAATTCTTAATCTTTTCTTCAAGCTTCTTTTCAGTTAAACGCAATTTTTCATATTCTTGCTTATCCAACTTAAGACTAATTAGGCAAATAACCTTATCTATATCTGATGGATAAACATAGTTTTTCATCTTTTCGATATCTTTAATTTCAAAAGCAGCAGTAAACTGATTTTGTAATTTCTTTTTATTTATTCTTGAAGATATATCAATACTTCCAAAATCTTGTATTCTATTATCCTCTCTAGACTGAAGTTGATAATATATTTGCCATTTCAAAAAGTTACTATTAATTTTTATCGAATTTTGTTGACTAGATGATAACCTTAATAAGTTTTCTCTGTCTATCTTGTTATCTTTAATTACATTATTGAAGTTAGTTTTAATATATAAGTTTTTATATCTTTCTATTAAACGACTTGAAAAAGAGTTATCATCAGTATTTATAACTTCGCCATTTATCAAATATTTAGCCTCGTTATTTTCAATAATTTCACTGTGGTTTTCTCTTGTTGTTGGATCAATTATTTGTTTCAAAGATAAGTCTTGAATATCTTTATACGTTAATTTATAGAACCTATCATAAATAAGATATACAAACCTAGCTGACGATTGTTTTATTTCTTCAAACCTGTTATTATCAAGTTTTGATAAGTATATTAAACTATTGTCTCTCAAAACAAAACCTAAATCATTTGAACGCAATTCCTGATTTGGTAATATCTTGATATACATCGAGTCTTTTTCTGAAAGCTTTTTTTCTTCTATTATCTTTTTGAATTCCGCCTCTTTATCGGTTGCTACTAAGAATAGTCCACCGTAGTCTTTATTCTTGAAATCAGCCTTATATTTCCCAACTATGTTTCTAAACTTATTTAAATGTTCTGTATTATCCACTCTTTGTTGATAATCCCTTTCCATTTTTACCTTTTCAAAAAAATAGTCACTGTTTAAATAATCTAAATTAGTAATATTAACTAAATCGTAATAGATTAAATTATTACCGTACGATGAAACATCTTTTTTTTGTATATTTATATAAACTTGTACAAGCTCTTTATACTTTTCTATAGGAATGTTATATAAGTTAAATCTGTTACAAAAAGCCATAGTCTGTTCTATGTTACGGTTAGTGATAGTTAAAGGTTTTAAACTAATAAAAAGAGTTAAATCAGCATTTGGATTTAAAGTTAAATTCTTAATATCTGATAAAATCTTACCCGTTAAATAGACTATATTAGTCTTAAACGTAATTGCTACTTTGTTATTTATAGCTGATTTATTGTTTCCTATTCTTTTCGAAAAATCTTCATGAATTCTTGTCAAAGCATATTGTAATTCTTTGCTATACGGATCTTCATTATCGAACATTTTTCTAACAATTTTACTAGGTATTAAATATGGAAAATAATCTTGCATTTGCAATTGCTCAAACATCTTAGTAGTGTAGGCATAAGGCTCGTGTTCTCTTGTAAAAGCTTGTGTATTATCCGTTATATAGAAAAATAATCCATCCATTATTCAAAATCCCCCATAGCCACATTAATAGTCTCTACACCTTCATTTTCTAAATTACTGGTTTTACCACCATCTTTGAACAAATCTATTATTTCAAAAAGTTCGCCTTTCCCTTGATTAGAAAACTCTACATAATCAGTATTCGCAGTATTAATATCTATCTCTAGTCTAGTATTAAGTATTGTTGTGTTATCTTTTTTATATTTCTTTTCCAGCTTTTGAAAAGCCTCTAAGTCATATTCTGAAATCAATTGATTTGTTGAATTTAATACGCTATAACAATATCTGTGAATATCTTTAAGAAAACTTCCTGCATAATAAATTAAATAAACAAAACCTAAAAAATCGTATTCGTTTATTTCAAAGCCGATATCAACTTTATATTGGTTTTTGTCGAATAAATAATTCAAACTGTTATTTAATATCGTCTTTGACTTATCCTTATAATCCAGTTTCGAAAAACTTTTTGTTTGTTTAAATAAATTCTTGGAATCTAAATATTCTTCCACATCATTAAACCTATCGGTTAAAAGCTTTATAAAATCGGGCTTTTTAAATAAATTGTCTAAAATCTCATCAATTTTTAAATAATTACTTTCTTTTAGAAAATAAAGCATACTTTCTCTTATACTTTTTAACTTCAATTTATCTATCTTGTTGTATTCTTCTTGCAAAGAAAATGGTATAAACGTGTTATCCAATATGCTTTCTATTTTATTAGCTACATCTACAATGTCAGAATATTCAGACATTTCAGAAGATGAATGAAAAACGTCAAAAACATTATTAAAATCTGTGGAATCATATCCAATCCAAAATAGGTAATTTAGAAGTGCTGTTTGTTTTTCTTTTCCACCATGGCTTATTTCTATAAGATGTGTATATAGATTATCAAACTTTAAATTTTCGAACTTTTTTGTGTTTCTATACCTTTTTGTCGCCTCTTCTATGTTTTTGGAGATATAATAGTTCAAAACCGCAACTTGCTCTTGGTTTTCACACACATTAAACTCTTTAAAAACATCTATTATTCCCTTTTTTATTCTCTTTAATGATTCTTTTAAATCGTTATCTAAGTTTTCCAAAATTATCTCACCAATTATTCGAATACTGTTCTTTCTATATATTCCATCTTCTTGAATGTATCTAGTTTAGTATCTAAAATGTCTTCTGGAATATGTCGCAAATCTTTTTCTAAATCCTTTATTAAGCCTATTACACGTTTGCAATCCAAATATGTTGCTCTCATTTTTACAGGAAGGATTTGCTCTTTAATAACATCAATTAACATATCCTCGCAGGACTCATCATAAACATAGATTTCCGCAGGGTTTAATAAAAACTTAGATGAAAAAACAAACATTCCATCGGGCAATCTTTCGTTCAATTCTAACGTTATTGAATTTCTATATGATTTTACTTTTGAATTATATTCGGAAGAATCACCGCAATTTAATCTTATTAAGCCCTGTAATTTTACTTTATTACTATAGCTATCTATAGTTTCTTGCTTAAATATATCTTTCCTTTTCCTTTTCATTTTTTACTCCTTTAACTTTATATATTGAAAAAGGACTGTCTCCCTTATTTCTCTGTTCTTGTTATACCCGAGAAAAATAGGACTTTGGGAAAATTGAGATTTATTTGAAAAATAAAATAAATATCTTTGGAAAGGAAAGAAATACTGTCATTAAGTTAAAAAAGTGATAAAATTTTTTTAATTTTTTTGAAATTTATAAAAATCTTGGGTATAACACTATTGAGAGATGGAGCATGAGCTAAATTCCTTTATTTGTTTAATTTCATTGGTTTAGATTCATAACACATCCATCTCTCACCTAAAATTTTTAGCTTTCAGGAACTTAATTCCAAAACTAGACAACTCATAAGTAATTCTTTGACATTTTAAAAATATTTTTCACACGACTCCTTTAAAATAAATAAGAAATTTTAGAAACCGATCAAGTTGTTATGTTAAAATTATCCTAAAAGCAAAAACAACAGCCCTGACATATTCTTAACCTTGTATGTTTGGGTTGTTGTTTAAATAAAATTATGTAAATTTGTTTGAGGTGTTAGTAAAATGTTTAAAAAACATAAAAAAATATTAATTCTTTGTCTGCTACTATCATGCTTAGTTAACACTAATAGTTATGCTAGTACCAGCTTGAACATC
Organism: Finegoldia dalianensis; assembly: GCF_046255015.1. Lineage (NCBI taxonomy): Bacteria > Bacillati > Bacillota > Tissierellia > Tissierellales > Peptoniphilaceae > Finegoldia > Finegoldia dalianensis. The sequence goes on along the minus strand of NZ_JBDLBQ010000007.1, from coordinate 21,547 downwards.
GATAATGATGAGATTACAGAAAAATTAATAGAATTAGACAATAAATCACTAAAAACAAAATTCTTAATCAATAATATAATAGAAAAAAAACACAGACTTTCCGAGAAATATGAAAAAGAACAGAGTTTTCAAGATGTTATATACTTTAATCAAACAGATCCTAGATTCGCCTATACCCCATATGGTGATGGAGACTTTGGAATAGTTCAAAACACAGGCTGTGGCCCGACATCTGCTGCTATGGTTGTAAGTACACTAACTAAAACCTACACAGATCCTAATGAAATAGCAAGTTGGGCTATGTTTAATGGATATAACATGGGAAACAATGGATCATCATGGGAACTATTCCCTGCTGTTGCTAGAAAATACGGCCTTGATTATCAGTTTAGCTACAGTATAGAAGATGCAAGAAATTGTTTAAAAACTGGTGGTCTTGTAATACTTAGCCAAAACTCATCACTTAATAACTACTGGACTGATAGTGGTCATTTTATCGTTTTAACAGGCTATGAAGATGATTTATATACCGTAAATGACCCATATAGCATATACAGAACTGAAATATATCACACACAAGACCAAGTGTTTATTCCAAATAAAGCAATCTTTTGCTTTTGGAAAAACTAACTCAACCTTTCTTATAATTTTTTATATATAAAAAAGCAAGCACAATATAGTGCCTGCTTTTTTAATTCCATGGATCGTCTTTATCTTCTTCCACTTTATAATAATCTGTCATTATTGTTTCATCCATATTATTATCTTCTTTCATATAATCTTTTTTAATTGATTTTGCCTTCTTTTCCATTTTACGTCTATCGAATGGTTCAAGTATCAATCCTAAAATTGTAGTTAAAAAATGCAAAATACATAAACACATGAACTTAAAAAATTCAAATATTGCTCTTGCTACTGAAAATAGTGGCTTAAATATAAAGCCTAATATTGCAAATACGATTGATATAATCCCCAATGCCACAAATATTAATAAAATATTACCCCAAATTCCTAAATCTGTCACACAAATCACACCTTTCTTTAATTATACTATACCACAAATCTTATTCTTACTATATATATATCGGAAAACTTCTGATAAAAAATAGCCCATTTTTCTAAGTATTATACCTATTTGATAGATATTGGCGATTTTGTGGGTATAACAAAAATGCAAGATAAATAAATACTACTAAACCTGCTTTTTGCAGGAGAAATCGAATTGATTGCACCGATTTCTAAAGGAAACTGCCAATAATATATTGGCTCTTTTCCTTAAAAACTCAATTTCAATCAAAATCTATAAGAAAGAGGAATTAAAAGTGAAAATCAAAAATAAAATACTAGCATTAACTATCGCAACAATAATGATCCCTCAAATCTCTTTTGCATGTAGTAATGAAGTTAATGAAATATACTTAAAAAACAGTCAAATATCTATGCTAATAGAAAAGTGCAAAGAAGAAATATATAGGAAAAAAGAAGTAAAACAAATGATTAAAAATGTAGAAAGCTTTAGAAACGATATGTATAGTAGTCCAATTTATAACCCTGTTCACATCACATACATATCATCTGACGGATTAAATAAACTTTTAGAAAATACTGGTTTAGAAAATCTTGGAGAAAGCTTTTATAAAGCAGAAGAAAATTATGGTATAAATAGTGTTTTTCTTATATCTTTAGCAATGCTTGAATCTGGTAATGGATATAGCAGAATTGCAACAGAAAAGAATAATCTTTTTGGGTATAACTCAAACGATAGTAACCCTTATGGAGACTCTTTTGCATTTGAGACAAAAGAGGACTGTATCGATTATGTGGCTGATTCAATAAAAAGAAATTATCTATCAAGTGACGGTAAATTCTTTAACGGTTATTCAATAGAAGCAATGAATATCAACTATTGTAGTAAAGATAATTGGCACGAACAAATTAAAGATATAATGTACAATTTATACTGTGAAATAAACGAAAGGGATATAATCTAATGTATGGAATTATAGTGAAAAAAGATAATACCATATTACCACCTTCTTATTATCCCCTTATACAAGGAAAAATTTGTTTTCAAGATGGTAATATAAAAATATTCTTTGAAGGGGCAATGATGAGAATGATGTTATCTAATCGCCCTCTTTTTGGTATGAACAAAATAAAAGACGATAAAAACGAATACAAAGTAACAGTAAACAATATAAATTTAGAGTTTAGAAATATATCGAGCGTATTAAAAGATCGATATATAGGCACTAAATTTGAAAATAACGATATGACTAAAGATCAGTTTTTGATGAGTTTTAAAACTAATCATAAGTATGAAATTATGTATGGCTTTGGTATCGGTAATGATGCAAAAAAATTTTTTATAAGTCAGAAAAACAACGAATTAGCCAAAACATCTATGAATTGGTATAAGTAACTTTTAAGGAGTTTTTATGAAGATTAAAAAAATATTTTTAATATTACTTGCTTTATTAATGCTCTCATCTTGTAACAACGACAATCCTGATATCTCACAAAGCAAAACCACAAAAAAACAAAAAGAAATTACCATGAAAGATAAATCACTTGATGAAGTAAAAGAAGATGAGGTAAATAAAATTATTGAAAAGCAAGATAAATTACTTAAAAGAAGCGAAGTAAACACTGATTTAAAAGGAAAAGATTTGTTATTTTTTAAAAGTGAAAATATTATTGAATATGTAATAGAAGCATCAAAAAGCAAAGGGCTTAAAGATTTAAAAGAAATATCTCACGAAGAAAAACAAAAAGGAAAAACTTTTAATAAAAGCTTAAATAAGTTTATGGAAAGTTTTAATAATATTAAATTAAAAAAACAAGAAAATATATTTTCAGATTTAGAATTAAAAGATAAGGTAAACAAAGATAAAAAATACATTTTCTTCAGCTTTTATGTGATCGAAAAATCAATAGCTTATCAAATAGAACTAGGTATTGACGAAAATGATAATATCATCTACAAAGTTAATAACCAAAATAGACCATCAGCTATGCTTGGAGAAAGTGGTGTATATAAAGCTGAAAAAAACACTTATTCAAATATATTGAAAAATTTAGGAGGAAAAAATGAATAAAAAAATAGCATTAATACTAACATTTTTCTTAATTCTACTTCTTCCCTCTTGTAAAACAGCTAAAGATAAGTTTAAAAATATATCTCCAGAACAAGCATTAACAACCGCTATAGATGATTGGAACTCTAGTAATAGTTTAAACGCTAATTTCGAAAATCCATCTACTATGACTGATTTCTTTAACAAATACTATTCATTTGCTAATCAATCTCTATATTCCCCGTTAAGATGTGTTAAATTTAACATTAAAGATGAGAAGGATAATAGGTTTGACTATAAAAATCCTCCTGATGTCTATGTAATGCATGTAGATTTCATTAGCTACAATGCCTACGCTGATTACTATAATTATCTTAAAGATAAGACATCATTAGGTCAAGAAATTGCAGAAAAAAACCTAGAAAAAAAACTATTTAAAGACCAACCACAAAAAAACAGCGAAAATCGTCTTAAAGACGAAGATAAAGAAAAGAAATTTATAGCCGATGAAAAAGACTGTGTAGTTTTTGAAAATGTCGCTATTAAATTTTTGAAAAATAGCAACGATGATTATGTAATTTCTTGTGGGGAATTCCAAATTGAAGACTATACTGCTATTTTTAACGGTGATAATACTAACATTGAATTATTTAATATATTATCCGGGAATTCTTTAAATGCTTATATAGATTTTCAAAAAGAAATTAGCAAAAAGAGTGGAATCAATTAAGACTCCACTCTTTTTTTATAGGTTTAAACTACTTTTACTACTATTATATTTGTTTTGGGTTATTATGTCTACTAACTATTTACGTTTTTTAAGTGAAATAAAAGCACCTGCAACGCTTGTTAAAGCAGCTGCTGCCAATGTTACAACTTCAGCTTCACTACCTGCTTTAGGCAATCTAGTTTTTCTGTTTTGTACTTTTACATTCTTATTAGCTTTCTTAGGATTATTTGCTTTTTGATCCTTACCAGCTTTTTTATCATCTTTCTTTTCGCCCTTTTTGATTTGAGCTTTTAAATTTTCTAATTGTTTAGAAAGTTCTTCTTTTTCTTTCTTAACTTTTTCTAATTCTTCTTTTTGCTTAGTAGCTTCTTCTAAAGCTTTTTCAAGATTTTTAATTTTATCTACTACATTTTCTTTAGCTTGTTCTTCTTCTTTTTGTTTCTTATCGGCTTCTGCTTTTTCATCATCAGCTATTTTTTTAGTCCAGTAATCAGCTACTGCTTTTTCGTAGTCTTGTTCTGCCTTGATCCATTTGTCATATTCTTCTTTAGAAGCTTTTTCTAATTCTTTTTCGCCATCTTTTTTATCAGCCTCTGCTTTTTCATCTTCTGCAATCTTCTTAGTCCAATAATCTTCTACTGCTTTTTCGTACTCTTGTTCAGCTTTAATCCAATTATCATATTCTTCTTTAGCTGCTTCTTCTAAAGCTTTTTTGTCAGCATCTTTTGAAGAATCTTTGTGAGATTTAATTAATTCTTCTTTTAAAGCTTTAACACCTTCTACAGTTTTTCCAGCATTAATTCTGTCAATGAAGAATTTAGAAGTAATACCATTTGCTTTCAATTCAGCAATTGCTTGTTCTTTAGCTTTCTTTAATTCTTCTTGTTTGAAAAGTTTATTGTATTCTTTTTCAGCTTTATCTAAGTATTCTTTTTCAGAATCCTTATCTTTATTAGTGTTTTCTTTAGCTTCTTTTTCTAATACTTTTTCTGGATCTTCTTGTTTATGAGATTTAATTAATTCAGCTTTTAAAGCTTTAACACCTTCTACAGTTTTTGCAGATTCAATTTTATCTAAGAAAAACTTAGATGTAATACCATTTGCTTTCAAATCAGCAATTGCTTGTTTTTTTACTTCTTCCAAAGAATTAGAATCTTTTTTAACTTCTTCTTTAGTTTCTTTTGCCTTTGCTTCTTTTTCTTTAACTTCTTTTTCAGCCTTTTCTTCTTCTGCAATTTTCTTAGTCCAGTAATCAGCTACTTGATCTTCATAAGACTTTTCTGCTGCTCCTGGATCTCCAATTTCACCTAGGTAATCATCAGCAAATGTGTTGATTGGTGCTAATAATGTTGCAGCTAATGTAACTCCTGACATTACTTTCAATAACTTTTTACTATTTTTCATATTTCTTTGACAATGGAAACCCTGTGTTAGGTTGGAATTTGTCTCCTCCTTTTTAAAATTTTGCATAAAATTTATGCTTTTAAAATCAAATTCGTTTCCAAGCAATTTTATTGCTATTCCAGTACGCTATTGTTATACCCACGAATTAGGTATATTTGGAAATATTTGAAACTTTTTTCATATTTTCCATTTACATCTTTAAAATATCGTAATTTACAAGTATACAACAACGATTAGTTCTAGTTGATGTACCATTCTACAGAAAAAAAGAAGCTAGAAAAATCTAGCCTCTATTTCCTTAATATTATTTTCTACGTTTCTTAGATAGATTTATACCTTCTACCATAGCTAACGCTCCGATAGCTAATGTTAATATTTCTGAACTTGTTCCTGCTTTTGGCAAGTGTGAAGTTTTTTTTGATTCATGAACAGTTTCTTTTTCTGTGTCTTTATTAAATTTTTTAGCTATATCCTCAATCTTCGTTGCTGGTATAGTCTTCTTAGCTATATCCTCAATATTACCCGCTTTTGTTGATTTAAGAGTCCTAACTTTAGGATTAACAAGCTTACATTGTTAAAACACTTACTCTAGTAGAGAGATTGTATATTATTATCAGAGACTACACTTATTTTTCTTTGTGAGATGTATTATATATTTTATATTTTCTCTGTCTATTAATTTAACTGGAGAATGACAAAAACTAAAATATTTGTTATTTCTGACATTTTTAACTATTTCTCTACTAAAGTTCAGTGATTTTAGAGTTTCTTTTAGAATATCTCTAATTTACATTATTGTTATACCCGTAAAATCTCGAATATGATTATAAAAAGAATTATTTGAAACATAAAGACAGCAAAACTGTCATAGATATGATATTTTTTTGTATTCTTTGTAATTAAAAATCTAAACTATATAAAATCATGGGTATAACAAGAACAGAATAAAAAGGAAAGGAGATTGGGGATTAATTTACCCATAAAATCGATGAAAAAAAATAAAAAAAACGAAAGAATGTTGAAATTGTTAGCATGTTGTTTAATCGCCGGAAGTGTATTTCCTGTTAACGTATTAGCTGATTATGAAAATCCTACAAAACTTGAAGAAAAAGCTGAAGTCAAAGAACAAAATGACAAAGATATTAAACTAAAAGCCGTTAATCTTGTCAAAGTAAAGGTGTTAAGAGTAGTAGATGGAGACACTTTTAAGTGTATGATAGATGGCAAAGAACAAACAGTAAGATTAATAGGTGTTGATACTCCAGAATCAGTTAATCCAAACAAAGAAAAAAATACTGTTGAAGGAAAAATCGCCTCAAAATACACAAAAAGTTACTTAGAAAATCGTGATGTTGAATTAGAATACGATATTCAAAAAACAGATAAATACGGAAGAGTTCTAGCGTATGTATGGAATGGCGACACATTATTTAACTTTAAGATAATTCGTGATGGTATTGCAAAGCCAATGACTATCGCACCAAATGTTAAATACTCAAAAATAATTAGAAACTTAGAGAAAAAAGCAGTAGAAAATAACAAAGGATTCTTTAACAAAGATTATAACGAAAAAGACATATTAGACAAAATCACAGCAGAAAGAACAAAAGAGGAATTATTAGAAAAAGATTCTGAAACATCTAAAACAACATTAGAATATGATTTTAGTACAACTAAATATAATTCTGATAATAGCGTTGAATTTAAAGTATACAATAAAAATAATAATGAATTTTTAAAGGATTTTGTATTTACAATTAGAGAAAAAGACAAAGAAGATATAATAGCAGAAGAAAAAAGTGACGATAATGGAAATGTAAAATTCACAAAACTTGATCCTAAAAAAGAATATGAAATTTCTTTAAAATCTGTTACTGACGGATATAAAAACCAAGAAAATAAAATAGCTGTTCAATTCCCTACAATTTCAGATACACAAGAAGATACGAATAAGGGATTTGAGGCAACTTTGAATGTAGTTATAAAAGATAGTGATGGTAAGTTAATCGGTCACATGACAAAATCGTCACCTGATGGTTCAGATATAGTTATTGACTGTAATGAGCCTATCACTTTAGAAAATGGTAAATATACTATCGTTAAATCTACTACCCCTACTGGCGTAACATTAGATAAAGAAAAAAATAAGATCAATGTTTCCTTTGAAAAGGATAATAACATTATTGAAATCTTCTTAACAGTTAAAGAAGTTAAAAATGACAATGTAAAAGAAGATGACAAAACATCAAACAACGAAAATACTAGAGTAAAACCTAGAGTTACTATTGAAGATACTAAAAAAGAATCACAAAAACACGAAAAAGAAATTCCAGGTATATATGTGAAAAACGAGTATAAAAACAAACCTATTATTATAAATCAAGGTCAAAAAATAAAATGGGATTCTATATTCGGTTGCAATGATAATTACTCTATCATTGGTGGAAAATTCTATAATATTGATGTTAACAAAGTTGGAAAATATAAAAACATATCTGGTGAAGTATATTGGAAAAATAATACTACAAATGTAAGCGGAAAAACACCAATAAATGATTTTACTGTTGAAGTTGTGGCATCTGATAGAACATCTCCTGATGTTGCTAACGAAAAAAATAAAGATGCTGATAATTCTAAAACTGGAAATTCTCCTCAAACAGGCGAAAAATCAAACAAAAACTTATTAATTTCTATGTTTAGTATATCTCTTGCAAGTCTTCTAGGCTATCTATACGTTGAACGTGAAAAAATAAAAAAACTATTAAAAAGCTTAAAAGTTAAATAATTATATAACCACCACAAAAATAATCGTGCGTTAATCGTGCGATTATTTTTTTATACATATTCCCTCTTGCGAGGATTTGCCATTTTTCTTATCTATCTTTCGAAAATAATCGTGAGTAATTCATTATACCCGTTGACAAGTCGACACGCTAGCATGTATTATATAACTATAAGGAGGATCATATGGATTTAAATAATGAATTAAATAAATTAAAAGAAAGCTTAGACAAAGAAAACAAAATGGCAAAAGGGAAATCTACTATTAGTTTTACCATTGAAAACAACCTTAAAGATGAATTCAAAGATATATGTGAAAGAAATAATAGCGATATGAAAAACGAAATAATATCATTCATAAAAACAACCGTAGAAAAGGAGAAACAAAAAATGATCGATAACAATAATAAATTAAAAAAGATTGCAGAAGAAATTACAGAAAATTTTAAAAAACTAGACAAAGACAGTCAACAATATATTGTTAACAGAATAAGTATTTGTAGACCTACGGAAAAAGGCGATAATGATTTTCTAGAAATAGTTAAGGATGTATTTAATGCTAACGACATTGATGTTTTAGAAAAAATCAATTCTGTAGAAGACAAAGCAATGTTTGTGACGTTCTTAAAAATGTTTATGTATAATGCTAGTTTATAGTTAAAGGAGGAACATTTTGCCTACAAAAGAAGAATATAAAGAAAATCTTATTAAAACAGTCATAGAAAAATCAGAAGCCAACAACTGGGAAGAAGCTGTTAAAGAATGGGATATAGTAGATGTAGAAGAAGATCTAGATTGTGCAGGTCAATGTACATGCGGAAAAGAAGGGTTACGTTATCTTTTTACTATCAAAAATCGTATAAACAATAACATTATTTACCCTATCGGGAGTTCATGTATTAGTAAATTTGATGTAGATAAATTAAAAAATGAAGCTAAATTAAAAGAAGATTTATTTAAACTTTTACATGCTGTTGAAAACAATGAATATATTACAATATCATCTGATTTATTTTCAAGAAAATTATTGGAATATTTATATAATATTGGTGCATTTGTTCCAAATAATTATAATGATTTTAATCCATATAATGATTATAAATTTTTATTAGATATGTTTAACAAAAGAAAAAGAAGCGAAAAACAAGAGAAAAAATCCTCCGCAATTATTATTAATTCAATAATTCCCTTTTTACGAGATTTGTTAGAAAACAGAATAAAAGCACATTAGTCTTTCTAATAACCTATTTTTCATCGACAATATCTTCTAGAATGGATATAATATAATTGTATAGCAAATATTATATAATACTAAGGAGAATGTTATGGAAAAAAATCCAATTAGATTTACGGAACTAAGCAAAGAAATTAATAGTGAGTTTTCTAAACTAGACAAACAATCACAAGAAAAAATTATCGAAGAATTATCTACAACTTTGGTGAACGATGCAGATTATGAAACTTTTTTTAAGCAATTAATTGATGATTTTCAAAAACACGATATAAACTTTTCTGAACAAATACAAAACGTTGATAAAAAAGATCGACACGCTTTTTATGTTGCTATAGCGTTGCAACTTCAAACTACATTCAAAAGACAAAACAACTAAAAAACAACCTCGTATAATCGATTATACGAGGTTTATTTAATTCTTCCCATAGAATTATATGGATATTTCTCAAAATGCTTATAGAATAGCCGTTATTAAGTTGTATGGCGAAAAACCTATTTTAAGGCATTTTTGTAGCAAATTATCTTAACAAATTTGTGTTTTGATCAATATCTATTAATAACGATACCCTATCTTTGCCTTCTTTAATTTCTTTTCTTAATTCATTTACAGAATTTTCGTCAAATCCAATATCACAATATTTTTTTAAAAAATTTATATAACCCATTCCATCATCTTTGTCGAGTTCTTCTATCGTTTCGAGAATCATTAGATTTCTATAATACGGAAGTATTATGTTGTATTGAATGACCTTTGTGCTAAAAAGTGCAGACAAACCTAGAAAAAACATCACTCCCATAATAATCATTAATATAATTAATTTGACATTTTGTGCTAAACTTACTTTCAAATTCACAATTTGTGCAATCCTTATAAAAAGGGCTATTGTAGCAAATAACGAAGTCATTTTTGCAAGTTTTCCACCCTGATTTGTCACTAACTTTTCAATCTTTTTATCAACTTTATAACCACTTTTTCGTATAAGTTTTATGAACATTCTATCATCATTTGTTATTGTGATTTGCTTTCCTTTGTATGTTACGGTTTTTTCTTTTTTGTTAATAAACATCATAACAAGCATTAATACTGATATCAGAACAAAAAATATTAAGAAAAGCAAAGGACTTGCTTCGTTTAAAACTTTCAATTCACCAAGAGCAACTCTTAAAATAAAACTAACGAATAATAAATCTGTTAGTGCTAATAATCTATAATATATCATTTCTATCTCTCTAAAAAATTATTAATTAACAATCCTTTAATATCCTCTTCTTTAACACAACCAAAATATCGTGAATCCATTGAGTTTCTTCGGTTATCTCCCATAACAAAATACTCATTTTCACTTATCTTCAAGTTCAGTTTTTTTTTAATATCATTTTCTATCAAAGTTTCGCCAAATTCATTTTTCTCTACTCCATTCACCTTTACCTTTCCGTCTTCTATTACGAGGTTATCTCCCGGACAAGCTATTATCCTTTTTATTAGATAACCGTAACCCTGATCTGTGTAATTATCCTTTATAATAGCAATATCATCGTGTGTAGCCTTATCTAGTTCTATCTTTTTATAAAAGCACATTTCATTCTTAATTATCGTTGGAAACATACTTGACCCTCTAACAATTGTGATATCTATTAGAAAAATCTTGATTAAAAATATTAATAGAACAATTACAAAAGTATATTTCAAAATCTTATCCAATCTTTTACTAACTTCCATGAAAACTACCTAATACTTAAAATCCAAATCGCAAAACCTAATAAAAGTAAAATAAACCCAACAACAATTAATTTTGTGTTTCTTTTCATAGCAATTTTTCTTTTTTCTTCACGATCCAGTTCGTCAATATATTCATCAGCATTTTTTATTACTTCTACTAAGTATTCAATTTCTCCTCTTCTAACAACTTGATAGTCTATCTTTTTGTCTTCTATAAGATAGTAATTGCTCAAAAAAAGTTCTAAAACACCTTGATTTGCTGGTATTGTTCCAGAATTTTCTATCAAAGATATTTTTAGTTGATTAGAACGCTCTTTTATATCTACGAATATGCTTAAAGAATCAATGTATGTATTGGCTTTAATTCCTTTTTTCTTAATGTCATTTAGTATTTTTGAAATTAAGATTTTGGCTTTTTCAAAACCTGCATTGTCGGTGTATATATTACGCTTTGTATTAATTTGACCTGTCTTTTGATTAAATGTGTTAGTTACAAGCTCTACTTTTATTATCTTTTGTATAGTTCCCAGCTCAATATTTTCCTTATTATTAATCGAATTATATCTAATGTTTTCTTCTAGCTGTTCTTCATAATTCTCTTTATTTTCCATAAAAATCTCCTTATTCAAATAGTTTTTTCATCTTCGGAATCTGTTTTATTAAATAAATCATCTTATCAGATTCCATTAAGTCTTTTATTCTCAACTTCAAAGTTGACCTGTCATATATTTCATCTTTAAGACTACAAGCTTTGACTAAAATTATTAAATTATTAAATAAGTGTTCATTAAAATTGTCCGATAATTCCTCTAACCCATCACCGTACAAAAACTCGTCTTTTATAGTCTCGAATAACTTTTCTCTATCTTCATTTAATTCTTTTAAAAAATTTTCAGTATCAATATTTAAATAAACTCTTTTGAAACCGTTATATGAATGTTCTCTAATTTCTATTGCGTTCTTAGACAATAAATCACCCCTACTCTCGTCTTTCTTGTTATACCCACGAATACACAAGTTTTGGCTAAGTTTAGAGAAATGATTTGCAAAACATAATATAAAGTAGCAAAAAAGATAGCAAAACTACAGGCGTTTTCGGGTATAACAAAAGTAGGATAATAAAATTTGGAAAAAAGTGGAGAAAAAAATGACTAAAAGATTTCAAGTAACACTTAATGAAGAACAAGAAAAGATTTTAAAAGAACATCACAAAAACGTAAAAGACATTATTCCGTCTTTCACTAAATATTTACAATATCGTTTAGCAAACCCTATAATATTTAAAGTTAATTTAGGCAGCAGTAACTCGATTAAAAATAATGAAATAATAGATTCTTTTGAATTTAGTGAACTTTTAAATAATACTAATGAAATAAAAAATGAAATAAAAAACTTTTATTCAAAAAAATTAGAAGAAGGCAACCTTTCTAAAGAAGATTACCTAGAAATAAAAAAAGAGGTTATCGAAAAACTCGACAACCTTGAAGAAGAACTTCTATCAGAATTTAAAACAGCTAATAAAAATATTTTAAAAATCAAAAAAAAGATTTTTGAAACATATAAATTACCCTCCGATTATACAAAGTAGTGGCCGTTTAATTATCGACCACTACTTTGTTATATACAATGATTATTGCATATAATCCTTTAGATCTACTAATTGAATGTCCATAAATCCACTTTCAGGAATAACGCCTGACATACAATTTTTAGCGTGATTGTCAATGATATCATTAACCATTTTATTTATAAATCTTGCATTACCTGCAACCCCTGTTGTTTTACCCATCTTGTGATATTGATCTAATACATATAATAATGGCTTTTCACAGTCACTACTTAGACCAAGGCCTTTCTTTTTAAGTGAAAACTTGAATATATCAAGAAGCTCATTGGCGTTATAGCTTTCAAACTTAATCCAATAACCTATTCTTGATTTCAAACCCGGGTTAACATTCATAAGGTTTTTCATATCATTTTCATAACCTGCTAAAATAATTACTAAATCATCTTTTTTATCTTCCATGTTTTGCAAAAGAACATTTACAGCTTCCTTACCGTAGTGAATGTCATTTAGTGCGTAAGCTTCGTCTATAAATAATACCCCACCTACTGCTGCATCAATAACCTTTTGTACTTTTGGTGCTGTTTGACCTACATATTCAGCTTTTAAAGATTCACCATTAACTTGAACGCATCTATTTTTTCTAGTTATGCCTAATTTGTATAATAAACCTGCTATAATTCTAGCAACTGTTGTTTTACCAGTACCTGGTTCTCCGTAAAATATCATGTGGTTATTAAAGCCTGAAGTAAGTTGATCGTTACCTAGTTGTTTCATCTTGTTTTGGAACATTATTCTATTTTTAAACGTCTCTATTTGTGTTTTTACTTCTCCTAATCCAATTAAAGAATTAAGCGTTTCTTCTGGGTTTTGAGAACCTTCGTAAATATCAAGACCTGTCATATCTTTTTCAAGCTCCTTATCTTTATTTTTTTGTTGGTTTATATCCTTAACAGCCTTTAACTCTGTCTTGTAAATAATCCCATCACTATTTTCTACCTTTTCGCTAACCAATGAGAAGTCTACTCTCATCGCAAATACAAATTCCATAGTCTTAACATACTTAAAAAATCCAACCTTTGATTGTGAAATTAGATTCTCTTTTACAGGAACTAAGTAAATAGCAAAAAGAACTCTATCGTCAATATCCTTGTCGTTTTCGTTTATTGATTTATCAAAAAACTCTAACTTTAATAGAGAATTTCCCCTGTCAAAATTAGAATTAAATCCAACGTTATATTTTTCATATGTGCTAATAGAATTTATAGCTCTTTGATCTTCTTTAGTTTCTCCTTTAATAATAGCTTTTACTGTGGCATATTTAGGCTGTACTTTTAGTTCAACAGCTTGATAGTCCTGAACTTTATCATCAGTTTCTAATGCTCTGTTTATTTCTTTGTAATTGACCTTAAATGCCATATTACTAAGAAAAGCAGGTTTAAGATATAAACCATTGCCAGTTCTTTCAGAATCCAATATATTATCCTTTTCTATATCTTTACCTTCTTTTAATTGTCTGATTAATCTAGCTCTTATTTTATAGCAATTATTACCCTTATAATCTAGTTTTGTATATTCTCTTAATTCTGTTGCTAAATCTACGCTCACTTAATTCACCACCCATTTTAATTATTGTATCTTGTTTTGTGTTCTTAATATCGGGAAAATTCCCACACATAAATATATCGATTTTTCTAATATATGTACCGCAAACTTATATTTTAAGTATACCATATATTCTATTTCTAGACAGCAAATGACCCTCAACAAAAGTTGAGGGCAATGCTATCCTTTTGAGAGTATATTATGAAACGGATTCTCTATCGGATATAGCTTTTAGGCCATTTCGAATCCATCTTGATCTCTTTTTATATTGTCAGATAAATTTCTATCATCATAAGAATCATGGTCTAAACCTTCTCGAAGATTTTCAACAGATTCTTTAGCATTTTCTTGTAATTCAATCATTTTATTCTTGATTGTGTTTGTGATTTCATTCAAACCACTATTAACAACCTTTAATTCTTTTTCTATAGATAAGTTCTTTGTCATGTTAGATAGTAAGTTATTGTATAGATCTTTAGGATTACTTAAAGAACTTTCTTTAATATCAGCTATCGTATTAACAAAGCCATCGTCTTTTAGATAATCGTGTTTTTTACAGTATTCTGTTGGATTAAATTGCTTTTGAGATTGAATTAGAAAATCCTGTCTATTATTTTTAAAGCCATCATCTAAAAATGTATTAGCTTTATAAAGTTCTGAAGTATTAACATGCGATATATTAACGCTAGTTATTTTCCCTTCATTTTTTTGTGATAGATTTTCTACTTTATCCATAATATCGCTAACGAATAACTCTATTTTATTTCTTTCATTACAACCAACCTTAGAGTTGTTATAGCCAATTTCAACAGGCTTATCAAGCGGAATAATAACCTTGTAATGATTTTCAAGATTTTCGTTATCTACCTTATCTTTTAACATGTTTTCTTCTGTTTCAGCTATATAGCATACAACATTTTCTTTTTCAAATGCTTGTTTAATATTATCGAAGCTTGTATTATTACCATATATATCCATAGCCAAGGCTGTCAACTCGTTATTTTCATCTCTGAAATCCACAAACCTATCTAGTTTTGATACAGCCTCTAATGAGTTTTCTGAAAAATCATTGCTATTAACCTTAACTTCGTAATTACCAGTTGTTGCTTGTATAATATCCGGTAATGAACGTTGAGATATATAAGTATCTTGTGATTTTATTGCTTGTTCGTAGTTTTTCATTGAATGTGAAATATAAACATCTTTACACTTTGATGTATCGTGGTTTATATTATCTTTAAGCTTCATGTTAATTTGATCTGCTAAATCACTAGCTGTTAAACCTTCTACAGATGTTTGATTATATTCATTTATAACATCAGCTATTGTTTGCTCGTTTCTTTCTTTTACGATATTTATATAATTTTGATTAAATGTTATATAATCTATTTTGCCTCTATCAGATGTTAAATACATATCGTCTAGTTTATTAGTTAAATCTTTTAATTGTTTTTCATGTTCTACTTGAAACTCTTCTTTAATTGTTTTGAAATCCTCTAAAGAAGCGTTTATAAGATTGTCGAAGTCTTTATTCAACTTTTCATTAGGAATTACTAATTCTTCTTGTTGTGTCTTTTCGTTGTATTCTACTTTGTTAATTCCTAAATCTATTTTTAATTGTTCTAAGACGTGATCTTTAGTAAGTCCAGCCTCATTACCGTTCGTTTTCATGTTGTCTTTGAAATATTCAGCTATTTGATAAGCAAGCATGTTTTTGTTCGCCATAAACATAAACTTTTCAGCTCTATCACAACTTTGCATTAACGTTTCACTAGGTGATGGATATTTGCTGTTTTCAATACGTTCACTTAATTCTACTGAATCTGATTCATTTGTTACTGTATCATTAATACTCTTTGTGTTTCTATTTATTTCTTCTTTAGTAAAGTATTCATTAACGGTTCTATCGGATATTTTTAGTTTTATACCCTTATCAGAACATATTTCATTAGCTACCGTTTTAACATTTTCTTGATTAATCTCTTTGTTTTGTTCCTTTAAAACACTCATTGCTTGTTTAATGTATTGTTGACTATCAGCTAATGTTGAAGAAATTCTACTATTTATTCTTGTTTCTTCACTTCTACTTATTACCGTTCCAATTTCAGCTAATGAAGAACTTCTAGTATATCTTGCTATAGAGTTTATAAAAGATTGTCTTAAATTACTTTGTTCTGGTGTTAAATCATTTAATTTTATCTTATTATTCGCAAAATCACTTGCAAGCTTTTCTATTTCTTCTATTTCCTCTTTGCTAAACTTTAATGTATCTTTCTTTGTGTTTTCTTCTACATTAGTTGTTCCATCTTGAAAAGATTTATTTAATAAATTCAAGTTTAACCCATCTTTAATTCTTGAATATACACGTTGACAAAGATCTGAAATAACATCTTCTGGCTCCATTCCAATATTAGAAGCTCTAACATCTTTATTAACCTTATAGAATATACTAGGATTTTCTACATAAGAACCATAATCTATATTTGAACGCTTTTCGCCTTTTCTTAATCCTAAGAACACCTCTTTTGAAATAGTATCTAGATCAAAAAATTTATTTAATACTTTACTAGCTTTTTCTCTATCTTCTTTTGTATCATTTAGGTTTAAATCGTTTAATAAACTGTTTTTCTTGCCTAGAGTATTAACCTTTTCTTCTTTTTTTATATATCCGTCACCAACAAGATCACTTATAGATTTATCCATTTCAATCGGTGATATATTTGCTTCCTTTAATTTATCTAAGTATTGAGTAAGTACTACTTTTGTTTGGT
The DNA here is from genome assembly GCF_046255015.1 of Finegoldia dalianensis. Taxonomy (NCBI): domain Bacteria; kingdom Bacillati; phylum Bacillota; class Tissierellia; order Tissierellales; family Peptoniphilaceae; genus Finegoldia; species Finegoldia dalianensis. The sequence continues at coordinate 4,661 of NZ_JBDLBQ010000007.1, read as the reverse complement.
CTTCTGTGGTTTGATAAGTTAAACTGTCCTCATTATACTCATTTTTAAAATCTACATAAAAATCTGATATTTCTTCAACGCTTGATATAAGATTTTTTAGTTCGTCATTTAAATTACTTTCTTCGTAATTTTCAAATTTTATATATTCTCCCATATTTTGATCCTCCTATTTGATTTCATTATATGGGCTATAAATTAGTTAATTTATAATGTTAAAAATATATCTTTTTGTCTGGATTAATATAACTTAATAACGCTTATAGGAACGTTGAAAAACAACCATTTCAATGTACGTTCTCTTTTGTTTTACCCTTTTAAAAGGTGAAATATGTGACAGAATAAATTGCATTTGATATCTCCCAAATAAAAAACCGCCCCCTAAAGAGACGATTCTTGTATTGCTATTTTTCTACTTTCTGTTTTGCATATATTCCTCAAAGCCTTTATTAATATATTTTTCAATCTTTTCTGGATCATAGCCAACAACTAAATAATTGTTACATCTTACAACTGGAACACAATTAATTTTATTTTCTAAAAGAAATTCTCTTGATATTTCGTTTTTAGATATGTTTAAAACCCTCACATAAGTATTGTAGTCTTCTTCTCCTAACACATCTTTTATACACTCAATAGTTTTTTCGTATAAAGGATCATCATTTGTTGTATATACATTTATTTCAAACATTTTTATCTCCCTATCTCATTTGTATTTGATTTTATGTTGTTCTCTTTCAAGTATTCTTTAAAATAACTCATTAGATTTTCGTAATCTTTGTTCATAGTTTTTATAGCATTTTCTCTCAATTCTATATATTCTGAAATCTCTTTTTCAGTTAAACTTTCAATTTCAGATTTTTTCATGTCAATATCTTTTAAACTATTCTCATCAGTTGTGATAGTAAACTTCTTTTTCGTAATGTTTTCTATCGATTCTTTGTATTCTTTTAAGTTACTATAAAGCTCTTTTAACTGAATATTGTATTTATATAATTTAAAAGCGTTAGAGTTTTCTCTTCCCTTAATCTTTATATTATTTAAGTCATTGATTATTCTATACTGTTTGTTTTCTATTTTTTGAGTTACTACCTCATTTTTATCTAAAGCTTTTGAATTAGTTATAATACCTAAAGATAACATCAATGATATAACAAAAATACTTAATAGAATCTTCGATAAATTTTCTTTAATAAATTTACTTTTTAGCATTTTCTTTATTTTCAATTTTATTATCTCCTGATTTTACCTTTTCTTCTTTTTGCTTTGTATCTTTAGTATTAGTGTTCTGGATTTGTCCGTTATCTAAATCCATATCTATAATCTTCGTATCATTTGGAACATTCAATTGAAGCTTTCTCAATTTTTTCATTAAGATTGGCTCATTATCTTTTATACCTGTTTGTACTACTTCGTAATATTTAATAATAGAAGCCTCCATATCTTTTGTAAGATCGGATTTAACAGACACATAATTAGCGGGATAAATCTTAATTTGGGAATCTCCTGCTGGACTTATTTCTTTAACAAAATAGCTCAACGTTCCTTTCCAAATACCTTTACCATAACTCATTTGACGTTTTGGCTCTTTTTCTGTAAAGCTTTGAATTTCCTTATAGTTTTCATAAGGCATTAGCTTAGTTTCTACAACAAAGAACTTTTTAGAAGGGTCTGATGATATAGAATCAGCTAAGCTATTTTCATCAGCATTGCTTATCATATCAGCCTTTTCTTTTTCTTGTTTAGTCATTTCTGTTGTCTCTAAACTATCATCTTCTTCAACATCTCTTTTTTTTAATCTATCAGATATCTTTGTCTTATCTTGATTTTCAAGTTCTTCATCTGTTTGATTTGACTTTCCGTCTTTTTCAAGCTTTTGTTCTTGCTTTATTCTTTCTATCTCTTTATCCTTATCATTTGGTGCTTTTACAAAAAACACTACAATTAATGCAATACCTAATAATGCTAATACTGCTGATGTTATTATAAAGTAAAGTTTTTTCTCCATAAACATATCCGTAACCCTACCTTGCTCACCTTTTTTGATAAGCACAATTGGATATCCTGTTATTAATCCCGCCAACATTATTAGAAATAAACCTATAATTACCATAAAAATCTCCTTATTCTTGTATTTTCACTCTTGTTATACCCACAAATAAGTGATGTTGGAAATTTTAGAAAAAATTTCACGAAATATTGGTAACAAAAAAACAACCAGAATATTAACATCTGGCTGTTTCTCTCTGAACTTCTTTTTTATTACATTTTTTTATACTTTTCATAATATTTTCTGCAATTCTTGTTATTACTGGAACGACAACTGAATTACCAGCCTGTTTCTGACTACTCCCCACGACTAAAGTCGGGGGACTTTCTGGGGCTTTATGTAAAGCACCCCGTATTACACAAGGTGCTCTATAAGGTTTATATAAGGTTTCTATAAGTGTTTATTCTACCCATTCTAATCCTAGGTTCGAATATGTTTTGTCTTTATCAAAATTAATAGATTTTACTCTATCATTAAAACCACTTTGTACCATTATTGGCTCAATTGCTGGCTCATATTCAGATTTTGTTAATTCAGACATTAGCATACATTTATTAAAATCACGTTCATTGTTTTGTATTGCTCTATTTAAATCCGCAAAATACCATTTACCATCTATACAAACTCTATTTAATTGGTGATTGTATAAATTGACTTTTTCTTCCAGAGTTAAATCTTTACCATTTCTAACTCTCTTTGTAGATACTAACCATGTTTCAGCTTCAATATTGTTTAAAGTACACAAATCTCTTATTAAATCCGAAAAAGATACACAAATACCCTTATTATCCCTCAATAATGAAACTGCTGTATTGTTTTTATAAGAGTAATCATATGAATATTCTTTACAAGCTATATTAAATAAATTCTTTAACAATTCTAAGTCAGTATTTCCTTTTACTCTCTTAGATAAGTTATCTAACTTATCTATATAATTATAAATATCCTGAATAGAACCGTAATTTCTTTTTGGAATTAATCTAATTTCTGCGTAATTAAACGAGTTATCTTCATTAATTTTATTCACTTTAATATTAAACAACTCGTATTTAATATCATTCTTTGAAAATACTAATTCTTTTAAACTATAATCCTTTGAATAAGCAAATTGAATACTAGATTTTTTACTATCCGTCAACTTGTTAAATATATTTTTTAAATCCGAATCATTTTTTACGATTTCTTTATTGTTAATATTTTTCATCGCTATATCATCAGAAAATATATCAGAGACAGACTTTTCTCCACCAACAATTACATACTCTTTACCCCTCAAAATATTTTTTAATTCACTTCTATGATATTTAGATGTTGTTAATAAGATAGGACTATTGTTCTTATATGACAAATTTGCTGACAACAAACCATCTGCAAAATTTTCACCACTTGCAACAATATATGACTTTGCTTTAATTGATGTTGCCAACACCTCCGATACTTCATATCTAGAGGCACCTTTTATCCTAGCAGAGTTTGTAAGTCTATTAATACTTCTTTCAACATCTTTACTAATTGAATTTACCCCACCTACTATATATACCATCTTTAAATTTGAATTGTTCTTAATATAATTTTTCAATTCGTTTGTTAAAAATGTTGAGGGGTTTAATACGATTTTTGCATTTTTTTGTTGTGCTAAAGTTGAAGAAACTAACCCATCTGCAAAATTTTCGCCACTTGCTATAATCAGAGTTCGTTCATTTCCTTTTAAAATCTTATAATTAGAATCGTATCTGTTTCTACCCGAAATTCTTTCAACTGTAGACATTCTTTTTAATTGATTTTCAACCTTCGAAGATATTGAATTTGTTCCTCCAACTAAATATATTTTTCTGTATCTTTTTTCTTTCAATCTATTTAGTGTTTGACTTTCTATCGAATTAGAATATGTGAAATATACGGGCATTTTACCATTAGATATCTGGCTAGCAACAATACAATCAGACCACGCTTGATAATTTATCAATATACATTCATCCGAACCTTCAAATTCTTTCGACATATTGACTGCTAATTCAAACCTATCCCTTCCTGATATTCTATTTTCCGATCCAGCAAAAGTAATTGTTTGAATAGAAAATAAAATACTCAATAAAACCAATATAAACATTCTTTTTAATTTCTTCATAACATTTCTCCTTTTTCTTTTTTTTATAATAGATAAATATCGGAAAAATAAACCCCACACAAATGTTTGTTTCTAGTAGTTGTACCTATAAAAGAAAGACTAGCAACAATTTTCTTGCTAGTCTTCTAATTCTGGATAAAATATTAAATATTATTAAAGTCTATAAAACTATTTCTTAAAAATATTTGCATTTTTATTTAAATTTCTTACGTTTAGACAATATAGAATATCCTAATAATACAATTCCTCCAGTTAAAGGCATTAACATACCCGTTGTACCTGTACTTGGAATATCAGCTCCTCTACCGTATTCAATTATTCTATCCTTTGGTTGTGTTGTTGTAGTCCAGTTTGTATATGTTGGGCCTGATATAGTCTTTCCTGTTTCGCTATTTACTATAGTTGTTGACTTTCTAGTTTGCTTTCCAACTTGTCCTTCTTGTACTACTCTTGTCTTTCCTTCTTCCAAATCATCTGCTGGTCTTC